>JALYGY010000158.1 GCA_030776865.1 Actinomycetota bacterium
TCGACCGCCAGCTCGAGGCGGCGAGTACTACGGCAGAGGCTATGACCTCTGAGGAGACCAGAGAGACCATGGCCGAGTTGGAGACCTCGCTCTCTCTTCTGGAGAGCTCGCTCGAGGTAGTCCAGGCGGCCGGTACGGAGGAGTCAGAGGGAGACGTATCGGAGGCGTTGCAGCGGGTGCGCGGTGCTCAAGAGACCCTGAATGGGGTACAGGAAGTCCAGGAGGGTGGAGCCGAACAGGCGAGCCTCCAGAGCAGGCTTTCGGAGTTGGACCGGCAGCTCGATGCTCTCCAGGAGCGGCTTGCGACGGTACCCAACGTGTCGCCGAGCGTCCTGGCGAACCCGTTCCGGCTCGACATAGAGAACCTTGCCCCCTTCCAGCCCGACATCGCGGGATTCTACGCTCCTGGCGTCCTGGCCATCCTCATCCAGCACGTCGCCGTGAGCCTGGCTTCGTTGGCTATCGTCCGGGAGCGCCTGAGCGGAGCCTATGAGTTCTTCGAGGTCTCGCCCTTGGGCCCGGGCCAGTTGCTCGTTGGCAAGTTCCTTACCTATCTGGCGCTGGTGCTCGCGGTGGTCGCGGCCGTGGTCGCGACCATGGTCTCCCTTCTGGGCATCCCGTTCAACGGAGGTCTCGCCTCCCTGGGGGTGGCCATGACCTTGTTGACCGTCGCCTCCTTAGGTATCGGCTTTGCCCTCTCGGCGCTGGCCAAGAGCCAACTCCAGGCCATACAGGTTGCGATGCTCCTGCTCATAGGGAGCGGCTTCTTCGCTGGGTTCTTGTTCCCCCTCTCGCAGATGGGACAGCCGGCCCTGGGCATCTCCTACTTCCTGCCCGCCACCTACGGCATCAGCGCCCTGCAGGACGCTATGATCCGGGGCGAGCAGATCTCCGCTTTCGACGCTCTCTGGCTCGCTGGTATCTCAGTGCTCTCCATGGCCGCGGCCCGATACCTCATGGGTCGGAGAGCCGCCTGATGCCGATCGTAGAGGCGCACAACCTCCGTCAGAGCTTCGGGACCGAGACGGTCCTCAAGGGCATAGACTTCGCCGTAGAAAACGGCGAGATCTTCGGCCTCATCGGACCGTCCGGGGCCGGGAAGAGTACCCTGATACGCGCCTTCACCGGCTACCTGGAGCCGTCCGAAGGCGAGGCGAGGGTCTTCGAACGTCCGCCGACTACCTTCCGCGCCGCCGACCGGCGCAGAATCGGCTTTATGCCCCAAGACTTCGTCCTCTACAAGGAGCTCTCCGTTCGCCAGAACCTCAACTTCGTAGCCGGGCTCTACGGCCTGAAGTTCTTCAAGCGTCGGCGCCTCGTCCGACAGGCCCTGGAGTTCGTAGAGCTCTGGGACCACCACCGCAAGGCGGGCGCCAACATCTCCGGCGGTATGCAGCGTCGCCTCCAGCTCGCGGCGGCCATCGTCCATGAGCCCGAACTCCTATTCGTCGATGAGCCCACCGCCAACATCGATCCGGTTCTGCGCCAGAAGTTCTGGGAAGAGTTCAAGGCCCTGCGGGATCGGGGGCGCACCATCTTCGTCACCACCCAGTACGTCGGCGAGGCCGAGGCGTGCGACCGTGTCGGATTTCTCTCCGGGGGCAAGCTCGCCGCTGTGGGAACCCCGGAGGAGCTCCGCAGGGAAGCCTTCGGCGGTGAGCTCATCGAGCTCGTCCTCGGTGGAGAGCCGGGTCACCTCGGTGGACCCCTTGGCGTCCTCGAGAAAGCCGGGCGTGTTGCGGAGGTCCTCCGGGAAGAAGCCTCCGGCAGTCCGGTCAGCCGCGTTCGCCTCGCCGTGGATGACGCCGACGTCGCGCTCCCCCGGCTCTTCGAGAGCCTGCGCTCGGCCGGAGCCGATGTTCGCTCCGTCGACGCCCTAACCCCGCCTTTCGACGAGGTCTTTATCAACCTGGTCAGCAAGACGGGCCGGGATGTATAGCGACGGGAAGAGAATGCCTGGTACCGCCGGAGGGCTGCACGGACCCCGGGTAATCTTCTGCGAAGAAGTGGAGGACGACGACGAATGACAATGTCTTAGGGGACTGCTTCTTTGCCGCGGGAGGCCAGTAGCCAGAGTTCGAGCTAACATCCGTCTAGCGGTGGCCCGCTCGTGCCCTGCTTACTGGACCGCGCGCAACGTGTATTCCCCCAAGTTCGCAGGTTCTATGTTCTGTCAGATGTGCCGCAGCTTCGTCGGTGGTCTGGCACGGGACCTG
>JALYGY010000159.1 GCA_030776865.1 Actinomycetota bacterium
TCTACCCGAAGGGCTTGCCCACCCGCCGCTGGCTTGAGCACTACGCCACCCTCTTCGACACGGTCGAGATCAACAACACCTTCTACCGCCTGCCATCGCGCTCGGCGGTGGCAAACTGGGTGGAGCAGACCCCTCAAGGCTTCCTGTTCAGCGTCAAGGCGAGCCGCTTCCTGACGCATATGAAGCGACTCACCGACATGGGCACTGGTCTCGAGCGCTTCTACGAGCGGATCGAGCCGCTTATCGAATCGTCGAGGCTCGGCCCCGTGCTCTGGCAGTTGCCGGAGAACTTCCGCCGCGACGACGAGCGTCTCGCCTTTGCGCTCGAGTGGCTGCCCCCAGGGCGACATTGCTTCGAGTTCCGCCATCCTAGCTGGTTCGTCCCGGAGGTGTACGCCCTCCTGCGCGAGCATAAGGCAGCGCTCGTCATCGGTGACCACCCGGAGCGTCCCTTCCAGTCCCACGAGCTGACGGCGGAGTGGACCTTCGTCCGCTTCCACTACGGCAGCCGGGGCCGGAACGGCAACTACTCCGAGGGCGAGCTCGAGGAGTGGCAGAGGACGATCTCCACCTGGCGCGCCGACGTCGAGGTCTTCGCTTATTTCAACAACGACTGGGAAGGCTTCGCGGTAAGTAACGCCTCGTGGCTGAAACGGCACCTCCCTGCTTCGTGAACGGCTGGTCTTCCATGGTTTGAGGGGGATGATCTTTATGGACTTCGGGACGGTGGTGAAGAGGCGGCGGATGTGCCGGTCATATTCGGACAGGGACGTGCCCCAGGAGAAGCTCGATCGGATCCTGGACCTAGCCTGCCGCTACCCTTCGGCCGGCCACACAGAACCGCAGGAGTTCGTCGTGGTGCGCGACCGGTGGGTGAAAGAGGCCCTAGCACGGGCCGCGCTCGGTCAGATGTTCGTTGCTCAAGCCCCGCTGGTCATCGTAGTCGTCTCGGATACCAGGCGCTCGGCCAGGCGGTACGGGGCGCGGGGAGTCCACTCTTACAGCATCATCGACGGAGCCTTCGTTGCGATGCTTATCCTGCTAGCAGCGGCGGAGGAGGGTTTAGGAGCGTGTTTTGTTGCGGCGTTCCACCGTCGGGAGGTGCAGGAAGTGTTAGATTTGCCCCCCGATGTTCGCCCTATCGGGCTCGTCCCCGTCGGTTACTGCGTCGAGGGACCAAGGAGGTTGGCGTGCCGATCCAAGGCGCGGATCGTCCACCATGACCGGTACGGAAGTAAATAGCGCTTCATGTCGAGATCCCTCGGCTTGCTGATCGTTACGGTTATGGTGACGGGCTTGGCGGCCTGCTTCCCAGACACCGAGCAGGGCTCACACCGGACGAGCGAGGACGGTCGGCACAAGAGAGCGCATGGTGAACCGACGAATACGATGGAACGTACTAGCGCTCCCACCCTTCCGGAAGAACGTACGGTCAGGCAAGAAACCACTGTGGTACCCTACTCGCCCGTTTCCTGGGACTACGTGGCCCTCGGCGACTCGCTGGCCGTGGGCGTAGGTGCCCACAGGGGCTATGTGGCCCGCTATGCGGCCTGCATCACGGCCGATACGGGCACTCGAATTGATCTGGTGAATCTAGGTCGAAGCGGCCAAACGAGCTCTCAACTGCTCCACACCCTTCGCAACGATCCGGCGCTGCGCAAGACCCTTGGCGCAGCCGAGGTCATAACCTTCAACATCGGCATTAACGACCTCGGAGATGCAGGCGAAGCGTACGAGAACGGAACCTGTGGGGGGAGTGACAACCAGAAGTGTCTGCGCGCAGCCGTGGAGGCGTTCAAGGAGAAGTGGGATGCCGTCATCGCCGAACTCTTGAGCTTACGTTCTACTGAGGACGCCATTATTCGCACGGCGGGCATAGGGTACACACCGCGTGTGGACGAAATCTTCGAGCCGTACGTGGACGAGGTTAACCGCTACATTGCCACAACGGCGGCTAACCACGACATACCTTACGCCCAACCGTACCTGGACGAGGAGTATATGAGTTCTGATGGGGTCCATCCTAACGACCCCGGCTACGAAGTCATCGCCGACCGGCTGCGAGAACTAGGCTACGGCCCCTTAGGCTCTCCTCGATAGCCTTCCGGTTACCGCATCGGTGCTCTTAAGCAGTTACCTACAATTTCCACTTAGTGTGGGGTTCGGCACTCTTAAGAAGAAGGGCCAGGGCCCTCACTCCTTCTATAGAGGGTGCTCGAAGTGCGAAAGTGCGAAAATGGCAGCTGTCGAGCTCGAGATAGCAGGAGAAAAGAAACCCAAGATGACTCAAGAAGTGCCCAATAATGCACGATCCTCCCGACCGGCCGAACCAGGATCTACCTTATGTAAGGAAGAGGGCGGCTTCGCCGCCAGCCGGGTCCACGCTGTGCTGGCCTTCCTCGCTACCCGGCGCTGGCCGCGTTTTTTCGGCTATGGGATGTTGATTGTCGCCTGTCGGGTAGTACGCACTATCATCCGCGCTTAGGGAGACGAATTTCGCAGGCGCAGAACGCCTCATGCACATAGTCTCATAAGCAGCTCACGAGTGCGTAACCGCTAGACCAGCCCCAGCTCCACCTCCGGCACTCCTTTGCTTAGTAGGGCGCGGAAGCGCAGCTCCGAAGGCTGGGTGTTTCTGGAGTCACACGTCGGCCCGCACGCCGCCCCAGTCCATCCGGTACCCGGTGCGCACCTCCTGTGCACCCTGGACCCCTCCTCGTCACGCACGCCCCGCAGAAACGAGTTGTAGGTCAGCGTGCCCTTGGGGTCGCCTGAGACGTAGACCACTCCGACCTCGAAGGCGTCCAAGACGTCCAGAAACCCGCCGATGCGGTCGGCGTCGGGGTTGCTGACTGCGAACCTTCACGCTCCGGTCGAGGCACCTAACAAGCTCTCGTCAACTCCGCATGTGTAGTGCCACCCCCGCTTAGGGCGGCGCGGAACCTGAGTTCGGGAGTGTTCTGAGTTCGGGAGTGTTTATTGGTTGGCAACGATATGGTGCTTACTCCCTCGAGAGTATGTTTGAATGTCACCACGAATCATCCAGACGAACAATCTCAGCACATTGCTGTGTGCCCGAGGGGTCACAACATGAGATGTTCAGGCCACCTGCGCCCAGCCCGAGATCGGGCGGCAATGTGAAAAAGTGCTACGGTAGCGGGTCTGAAAGTGGTGGCCAGGTTCGTTCTCCTTGGAGAGCCGCCATGTCCCTATCGCCTTTTTGAACACGTCCCACATGACCCCAAGATAACGCTTATCGCCAAAGTACCGCACTGTGCTACCTCCACCGGCTTACCGCCCGGTTTCGGCGAAGCGTTCCAATTCGTCTGCGTCCGTTACATAGATGCGCCGGTCCCTGATCTCCACGGCACCAGCCTTCCTCAAACTCCCCAAAGCCCTCGTGATGGCCTCCCTGTTGGATCCCACCATGCTCGCCAGCTGCTTGTGAGTGTAGCGTCTGGGTATCACGCGGCTCCCGTCATGGACCAAGACACCTTGTTCCTCGCTGAGGTTGAGTATGAGCGTCGCTAGCC
>JALYGY010000160.1 GCA_030776865.1 Actinomycetota bacterium
AGACCGGCTAAGATCGTGTGCCCTCTACTTCCAAGAAGAAGACCTCGTATCTCTCCACGCCCTTTAGCATCCCCCCGGCGCTTTCGGCGCCGAAGGCGCGCAACCAGTGTGCCGCCTCCTCTGTGGCGTCCATCGCCTGCTCGCTCTCCCACAGGGCTACCGCCAGCACCTTGCCGGTCCGGCGGTCGCCGAGGACAAGCCCTCCGCCAAAACCTTTCTGAATTTTGAGCGCCGGCAGGACGTGTTCTACGCCCTCGCGCTTCATCTCGTCCAACTGCTCCGGGCGTGCTTCGAACTCGCTTACCCGCGCGAACACTTACGCCACCACCTCTCTGCGCCGGGTACCTACGCTCTGCGCCCATTATGGGGGCAAAGAGCTGCACCGAGCCAGTTCTTCGACCTCTAAGTCACCGAAGCTCGTGGAAGGCACGTTCTCGGAAGCTCGGTTCCTTGACTATCTGCCGACATGAGGGTAAAGGTCTTCGCCAACCCTACGCCGGCAGGCAACTCCCGGCGGGTGTGTTTAGGAACTCTCATGAGGGGAAGGGTTCGGAGGGCAGAGACCACCGCAATAAGTAGGAGGAGTATGAAAAGAAGGTTCGCCACTCTCTTCGCCGCCGCTCTCGTCTCGGTGTCCGGTGCGAGCGCGTGCGGAGGGGTGCAAGAGGAGCTACAGAAGCGGGCGCAAGAGGAGGTAAAAAAGGGGCGCCAGCAAGTTGAACAGAAGGTGCAGGAGGAGCGGCAGAAGGCAGAGAAGAAGGTCCAAGAGAAGGTGCGGGAGGGACGGCAGCGGGTAGAAAAGGAGGTCAACAAGGCACAGAAGCAGGTGGAGAAGGGGCAATAATCCCAGCGGTAGTGGAGCGGTGGACGTGTCTATGCTCGCCCGTACCATCGACGAGGTTCTCGAACGTCTGGACGAGATGATCTACGTCGCCCGCCGTGAGAAAAGCGATGAGCGTGGCCGGTGGTCGCGAGCCCCGACCCGCGAGATCAGCGTCGTAAAATGGCTGCATGACACCACGACGCCGCTTCTCGGGGCAGCGAGCCGGTCGTCGCCGGGCCTCGATCGGGTCGGTCCTGATCGCCGCGTTGCTCCTCGGCGGAGTCCTCTCGATTCTCGCCCTCGGGCGCCTCGACGAAGGGCGCCTCGCCCCGGCATGCCCGCCGGGCCTCGGCCGCGGCGTTTGGGATCCGGCTTTCTTTTTCGGAGACGACGCGCCGACCCGCAACGCGGCGCAGAAGCTCCTGGACAACCCCAACTTCGGGGCCTCGCCCGAGGCGGCGGGTGACCTGGAGGCCGGGATTGTAGACGAGCGACTGGTGGCCGCTCTGCGGGACGTGACCAGAGGGCACAGCATCTGTGTGGACGCCTTCAAGGAGGGGCACTACTTTCTCCCCGGCGTCCCGGAGGGTCCCCGCATCCCCGAGGGCTACGGCGAGGCCGGCGGGCTGCCCAACACCCACTACTTCGGGAGGGCCGCCGACATCCGATGGGTGGACGGCAAGCCCGTGGAGGGCAACTCCACGGATCCGGAGGTGCTCGACGTGGGCAGGATCCTCGCCGATATCCCTAAACGGCGAAGACCCGACCAGATCATCGGCCCGGCCGGCTGGACCAGGGCTCTGGGATACGGTCGCGAGGCGGGGTGGGTCCTGGACCCCGACCAGCTCGAGTTGCACGAGGACCACCTTCACATCGGCTACACGGCCCGAGCCGGAACTTCTCGGCGAGGCAAAGCTTGAGCCCCGGACAGAAGCCTACATCCATGGTCACAGGGAGGTTCAGGACGGACGGTATACCTGTCCTACCACCGGACAAATCCTGGCGAAGAGGTTTCGAGCAGCTTAACTTGTGGGTACACGTCTGAGCGTAGACCACTTTCAAGAAAGGATGGGTGGATGATCGGCTCAATCATAGCCTGGATAATAATCGGGCTCGTAGCCGGGGCGCTGGCGAAGTTGATCATGCCAGGCGACGACCCCGGGGGCATTATAGTGACGATCCTCATAGGGATCGCCGGCGCCTTTGTGGGGGGCTTCCTCGCGAGCCTGATCGGTTTGGGCGAGGGCGGATTGATCTGGACCATCGTCGTGGCCACCATAGGCGCGATCATACTTCTCGCCATCTACCGGATGCTCGTGGGCGGGAGAACTGCGCGCCGGTAAGATTCTCTTTGCGAGAGGCCGGGGCTTTTGCGCCCCGGCCTCTTTGCGTGGAACGAGGGTGAACGACGCTCGCCGACCAGGATGCTGGTCCCTTCTCTAGTGTCACCGACTTCTACGCCAGAAAAGGCGTGAGGACGCGGTAGTGCTCGACCAGCTCCTCGAAGAGCATCCGGTTGAGACCTGACGGCGAGGGCACCACAACGTCGGTCACCCCGGGGACGGCCGCGTTCTCCTGTACGCCCCAGGAAGCCTTCGAGGTCGCGCGGAACCACTTGTAGACGCCGATGCCGGTGTAGGCGACGGCGCGGGGCTCGAAGCGCTCGAGCTTCGCGCGCAGTGCCTCGGCGCCGGCCCGGATCTCCTCGCCGGCAAGCTCGTCTGCCCTGCGCGTGGGCCGGGGACAGAGGTTGGTGAAGCCGATGCCAAGGTCCAGCAGCCGCGCATCTTCCTCCGGCCGGTACAGCCGGTCGGTGATGCCGGAGGCGAAGAGGACGCGCCAGAAGCGGTTGCCGGAATGGGCGTAGTGGTAGCCGGTGCGTCCGGAGACGAGCGACGGATTGTACCCGCAGAAAAGGAGCTTGAGGTCGGCCTTGAGGAGGTCCGACGCCACGAAGACAGACCTGGCCGAGACCCTACCTCTCCTCGCCGCGCGAGGTCTCGTCCTCTTCGGGCGTCCGGCGCGTCTGGGAGACGTCCTCGGGCCTCAACTCGGCGGTCTCGTCCCCCTGCAGAGGTTCGCCCTCCACGCGCACCTCTTCTTCGGGGACCGGGCCGCTAGCTCCCTCGGTGTGCGTCCGGCTGCGCGGGCTCACCTCGGTGGTCTCGCGCTCCGCGGCGCCGGGCCTGAGCTCACTCCTGGGCAACTCCCGCGGCTCGGTCTCCGTGCTCTCTTCGAGGGCACGCCGGCGTCCCCCACCCTCTTCCGGGAAGATCACGTCGCTTATGGTCACGTTCAGCTCGGTGACCCGGAGCCCCGTCATGTTCTGGACGCGCTCGGAGATCCTGCGCCGCACCTCTTCGACGGTCGGCAGGATGTCCCTACCATACTCGATGCCCATCGTGAGGTCTATGGCGGTCTCCACCATGCCGACCTCGGTCGAGATGCCCCGCGTCTGGCTCTCCGAACCGGTTATGCTGCCCAGGATCCCGCTGGCAGCCCGAGCAGCGCCGCCACCCATGTAAACGCCCTCCACCTCTTGCGCCGCCATGCCCGCTATCGTGGAGACGATCGAATCGCCGATGGTGGTTCTTCCGCGCTCGCCCACGAGCGGGCTGTCGGGTCGCGGCTGGTCCTGCTCGCTCATCTTTCACCCTCCTCTGTCAGCCCTCGGTTCTACCCTTCTCTCATGGTTCCCCAAACCCCTCAGGCGCAACCCGGTAAAAGGCCAAAAGGCCGCGCACGAAGCTAGCAGGTAGAGTGGATGAGTGCGCCCACCCTCTCGGTCTCTCTGAGCTCGTTGTAGAGCTGGATCGCCTCCCCGGTCTGCCGGACGTGCGCACGGACACCCCTGTCCTCCAGCACTCGCAGGGCCTCGGGGGTGACGCCGAGCCGCTCGTGGAAGCCCTTCGAGAGCACCACCGCGGTGGCACCGCGCTCCAGCAGTTCCTCGACGTCGGCGGGCTGGATGCCCGGCTCGTGGTTGGTGCCGGTCTCGTTCCAGTCCCACGCCCTCGCGCCCCCGGGGAAGAGCTTGGCATCCTTGAAAGCATCGTCCATACCCTCGACCTCAAGGCGCCCCCAGCAGATGTGGGTGACCTTCGGAGAACGCGCTTCCCGATCCATCGTGCTCCTCCTTTGTGGCTCCTACCAGATGACCTCTACAGGATAGCGCGAGATCTGCGGGTCGGCGCTCAGGAGGGGTAGGTTCTCGAGGAGAGCTTGCGCGACGAGGAGGCGATCGAAGGGATCTCGATGGTGAACGGGCAGGGTATGGGTGTGCAGCGAGTGGCTCAGATAGACGGGCAGCGCCTCGATAGCATTCCGGGACAGTTGCTCGGTCAAGAACCGCTCCAGCCCCCCCGGCACCTCCAGCTTTCCGACACCAGCCTTGATGGCTATCTCCCAGCCGCTCGCCGCACTAAAGAGCAACTCGTTGCGACCGTCGGCGATGATCTCGCGCACCCGGTCCGACACCTGCGGTTTGTCAAAAACCCACCACAGGAAAGCATGGGTGTCAAGCAGCGCCCTCACCGCTCGAAGGATTCCAAAACGTCCTCTGGCAGCGGAGCGTCGAAGTCCTCGTTGAGCACCGCTTGTCCCACCGCGCTGCCCGGCAGGCGCCGCTTCGGTCGCTCTTCCACGGAAACCAGCCGGGCTACCGGTTTGCCGGCCTTGGCAATGATGACCTCCTCACCCTGACTCACCCTATCCAACAACCTCGACAAATGGGTCTTGGCTTCATGAACGTTCACCGTCTTTGACATCGCTCCCGGTCCACCTTCTCTGCGCCTCACATTATGCGCAATTATAGACTAAGTCATGGACTAAGTTTGTGACTCTCGCAGAATTGGAACGCCTTTGGACCGTCCCTATACTTGACTGCGCCTGCGAAGGTCTGGAGGACCTCTCGCCGAGAATCGAGAGTCCTCAATAGTCGAAGAATCCACGGTCAGGGGCGCCATGAAGCGAACGGTACTGGTCATGTTCTTGGTCGCGAGCCTGTTGCTCGTCGGCTGCGCCGGGCAGCAGGGCTCGGGAGGTTCGGCGCAGGGGGGCTCGGAGAAGAAGTCGTGCGACACAAAGAACCCGCCACTCTACAAGGAGGGTGTACTGACGGTCGCCACGGACAAGCCTGCTTACCCGCCGTGGTTCGAGGGGAATCCGGAGAACTACTCGGGCTTCGAGGGTGAGGTAGCCAACGAGGTCGCGAAGCGCATGGACTTACCCATCGAGTGGGTGGTCGAGCCGTTCAACAAGTCCTATGCGCCGGGCTCCAAGGACTACGACTTCGACATCAACCAGATCACCATCACCCCCGAGCGCGAGAGGGTGGTGGACTTCTCCGACGGCTACTTCGACAACGCCCAGGGCGTGCTGACGCTCGAGGGTTCCCCGTTCGCCGACGCGAAGAGCATCTCCGACCTCAAGGACGCGAAGTTCGGCGCGCAGGTCGGCACCACGAGCCTCGACTTCATCAACGAGACCATCCAGCCCAACGAGGAGCCCAAGATCTACGACACCACCAACGACGCCAAGTCGGCGCTGCAGAGCGGCCAGATCGACGCCATCGTCACCGACCTGGTGACGACGGTCTACCTGCGCGACTTCGAGATAGACGACTCGGTCGTGGTGGGCCAGTACCCCAGGAACGAGCAGTTCGGGATGCTCTTCGAGCAGGGCAACCCGCTCGTGGGCTGCGTGAACCAGGTCCTCGGCAAGATGAAGGAAGATGGGACGCTGAAGAAACTGGAGGAGAAATACCTGCAGCAGTACCTGAGCGTTCCGACCCTCAAGGAATAGGGTGACCACCAGAGGCACCGGCCCCGGCGACGGACTCGAACCGGCGGGCCCCCCCGGGCGCGGCTCGAAGATGCTGGGCAGGCGGGCGGTGCTGGTCTCGAGCGCGAGCACGGTGTTGTTCTTCGCGGTCATCGCCACCGTAGTCGTGCTGGCGCCCGGGAGCGGGGTCGTCGCGGAGCGCTTTTTCAGCCCCTTTCACCTCGGGCAGTCGATCGTGGGGACCCAGGGCACGCCGTCGGTCGTCGGGGCGTTCCTCCTCAACGTCAGAATATTCGTGATCTCTGAAATCTTGATCCTGATAATCGCCCTCGTCATCGCCGTGGTGCGGCAGATTCCGGAACCGGTCTTCTTCCCTCTCAGGATGGTCGCCGTCGCGTACACGGACCTCTTCCGGGGGGTGCCCCTGATCCTGGTCCTCTACATGATCGGGTTCGGGGTGCCGGGCTTGGGGCTCGGGGTCGTGTCGTACCTCTCGGACGTGACGTACGGGATAATCGCCCTGGTCCTCGTCTACTCGGCGTACGTGGCCGAGGTCTACCGGGCCGGCATCGAGTCGGTGCACGAGAGCCAGAACGCGGCGGCCCGATCTCTGGGACTCACGCGCTGGCAGTCGATGCGGTTCGTGATCCTGCCGCAGGCCGTCCGGCGCGTCATCCCGCCCCTGCTCAACGACTTTATCGGGTTGCAGAAGGACACGGCGCTCGTCTCCGTGCTCGGCTCCATCGAGGCGGCGCGGGCGGCCCAGATCTACGGCGCCTCCCAGTTCAACTACGCGAGCTACGTGGTCGCGGCGCTCCTGTTCGTTCTCATAACCATCCCCCTCGCGCGCTTCACCGACCGCCTGATAGCGCGCGACAGACGCCGCAGGGAGGCGGGGGCCCTCGCGTGAGTGGCCCGGCCCTGATCCTCGAAGGCGTCCACAAGTCCTTCGGGGAGAACGAGATGCTCAAGGGGATAGACCTCGCCGTCGAGCCGCACGAGGTCGTGTGCCTGATCGGGGCTTCGGGATCGGGCAAGTCCACGCTGCTCAAGTGCATAAACCTGATCGAACCCATAGACTCGGGGCGCATCGTGGTGGAGGGGGAGGAGATCACCGCCCGGAGCGTGAACGTCAACCGCGTCCGCCAGCGCATCGGCATCGTCTTTCAGGCCTTCAACCTCTTCCCGCACATGACCGTCCTGCAAAACATCACGCTCGCCCCGCGCGAGGTGCTCAAAATGGACCGCGGGGGCGCGAGCAAGCGCGCCTTAAGCCTGCTCGAGCGCTTCGGCCTCCTCGACAAGAGGGATGAGTACCCCGACCGCCTCTCCGGCGGCCAGCAGCAGCGCGTCGCCATCGTGCGGGCGCTCGCCATGAGACCGAACCTCATGCTCTTCGACGAGGTGACGAGCGCCCTGGACCCCGAGCTCGTCGCCGAGGTTTTGAGCGTCATCAAGGAGCTCGCCGAGGAGGGCATGACCATGCTCATAGCGACCCACGAGATGGGCTTCGCACGCGACATCGCAAACCGCGTGTGCTTTCTCGACGAGGGCAGGATCCTCGAGCAGGGTCCGCCGGAGCGGATCTTCACCTCCCCCGAACACCCCCGCACCCGGCAGTTCCTCCAGCGCATCATCGCGGCGGGCCGCCTCTAGCTCCGCCAAGCGAGATTCTTTCCATCGTCCCTGGTAAAGTTGGGCGGCGCACGAATGGCTCAAGACCGTGGGAGAGGTATCTTTGAAGCGGGCGCTCTTTGTGGCGGTGGTGGCCCTTCTGTTCTCCCTGCTGCTAATGGGCTCTTGCTCCACCGAGCGACCCGGAGAGCAGGCAGAGAGAGACCAACGATCCGGCGAGGTCCGTGGGGATGGATCGGACGCCGCCCGACCCGAAGAGGCTTCGAGGGGC
>JALYGY010000161.1 GCA_030776865.1 Actinomycetota bacterium
AAGGCGACCGGACCGAAGTACTTGAGCGCCGGTATCTGGAAGCCTAAGAAACTGCGGCTCGTAGCCGTCATCACGTCGCGCTTTTCGGCCAGATACCCAGCGTAGAAGACCACGAGGGCGATGCGCGCGAACTCCGAGGGCTGGAAGCCTATCGGGCCAAGATCGACCCACAGGCGCGCCCCATTCACCTCGTAGCCCAAGGGCGTGAACGTGAGGGCGATGAGGACGACCGCCACGAAGGCGAGGAGGTACTTGTAGTCGAAGAGGCGGTGGTAGTTGCGGAAAAAGACCACGATAAAGAACATGGCCCCGCTGCCGACCAGGATCCAGACGGCCTGGGTCGTCGCCAGGTTCTTGGCGCCCTCCACGTCGTAGGTGAGGCGGAAGATCATGACGAGCCCGATACCGGTCAGGAGGGTCACTATCGGCAAGAGCAGCACGTCGGAGTGCGGCAGCAGGAGCCTCACGCCGAGGTAGAGCACCAACAACGTACCGGCGTAGTAGGAGCCGTAGATCAGGGGCGGGCTCGTAGCCTCCTGCACGAAGATCAGGGTCGCGAACCCTAAAGTGGTTATCAGCAGGGCGAGGATCATCGGGCTGGTGGCGCGCTGGGTCATGCTACTTGCCGAGATCTCGCAAAACGACTTCTATCTCGTCCTGGGTGTAGAGCTTGTGGCTCTCTATCGGGCCCCGGTAAGGGGTCTTGACCTCCGACATCCGGACGTCGGTCCTGCGCCACTCCTCATTGAGCTCGACGCCCAGAGGGGCGTAAGGTAGCCCGCGGTAGGCCACGATCTCGCCGTCGTCGAGACCGAGAAAGTACCGGCTTTCACCCCAGAGGTACGCCGGCGTCAGGGCGGCGACGACAACCAGGATGATCGCCAGGCCCCGCACGAACCTCCCGAAGCCTCCGCCGCTCTTGCGCTTGCGGCGCGCCGCCCTCTTCGGGCGCCTGGAGCCGCCGCTCCTCGCGCTCCCTTTGCGTTCCCTCGCGGTGGGCCGTCTCGTGGGGGGGGGACGGCTCTCGGCCCGACCCTGCGGGGACCGGGCAACGGCGGGCATCTCGTGGGTGTCGCCCGAGCGTCCCTCGCGCCGGACCTGCTCCTTGACGTCCACGACCACGACGGTCACGTTGTCCGTCCCGCCGGCGTCGAGGGCCGCGGAGAGCAGGCGCCGGGCCGGGGGCTCGGGATCCTCCGGGGAGTCGGCCAGGATCTCCCAGATCAGGGCTTCAGGGACCATGTCCGAGAGCCCATCGGAGCACAGGAGGATACGGTCCCCTGCCTCCACGGGCAGAACGGCGGTATCCACATCTACCTCCTCCTCGGCGCCTAGCGCCCGGGTGATGAGGTTCTTCTGGGGGTGCTCCGCGGCCTGGTCCCTGGTCAGGTCTCCGCTGCGCACCAGCTCTGCCACGAGCGAGTGGTCCTCGGTCAGGGGCCTCAAGGCCCCGCCGCGCAGGAGGTACGCTCGCGAGTCCCCGACGTGCGCGATCTCCGCCACGGGCCTCTCTTGCGTCCCTCCGAAACGAAGGGCCACGAGGGTCGTGCCCATCCCCGAGAGCTTCTCGTCGCCCCGGCCGACGGCGAGTATCTGGCGGTTGGCCTCCTGGATCGCCGCCTCGAAAGGGGCGTCGGGCTCGAGGTCCTCGAGCACCCGCACCGCGATGGAGCTCGCCACCTCCCCGGCCTCGAAGCCGCCGACACCGTCGGCGACCGCAAACAGCGTATCGTCCCTTCCCTCGCCGAGGAGCAGGGCGTCCTCGTTGTTCCTGCGGACCTTGCCCGCATCGGTTAGGCCGAACGGTTCCAAAAAGAGCAAGGCTACTCCTCGTACCTGAAGCTCGTCGAGCCGATCCGCACGGTGTCCCCGTGTCTTAGGGGCGTCGCGCCCACCGTCTTGCGCCCGTTCACGAAGGTCCCGTTGGTCGAGCCCATGTCCTCCACGTACAGGAGCCCCCCGTGGCGGGTGAGCCGGGCGTGGCGCCCGGAGGCGTAGTCGTCGCTCTTGAGGACGATGTCGCTGGCCGAGGAGCGCCCGATGCTCGTCGCGCCGTTGTGAACCGGAAACCGGGTCTCGGGGGCAAGGACCTCCGAGTCCTCGACGACCAGCTTGGACTCTCCCGAGGGGCGGGGGGCGTACGCGCCGCGTCCCTCGCGCCCTGGCTCGAAAGGCTCGTCGTCGGGAACCTGCCGCAGGTCACCTACGCCCCTGCGCACCACGGCGTAGATAAAGGCGAAGAGCAGGAGCAAGAGCAATGCCTTCGCCGCCAGGAGCGGCACCTGCAGCTCGAGCACGGCCCTAGCTTCCCCCGGGACCCGGATTCTTCTTCGGCAGGGAGTCGATGCGGCGGACAAAGTGGGCGGTAGCCTGGCCGAAGGTCAGTTCGTCGCCGCTCTCTATCCGCTCGCGGTCTATGGGGGCGCCGTCAAGGAGGGTGCCGTTGGTGGAGCCGAGGTCCTCGACTACAAAGCCGTTGTCGGCGCGAGAGAGCCGCGCGTGCCTCCTCGAGACGTTCGGGTCTGGGACTACGATGTCGTTCTCCTGCGAGCGCCCGACGGTCCACGGCCCGCGTCCCTCCAGCGGGTAGGTCCTGTCGTCCAGGACCAGCTCTACCACCTCCCGCGCCAGCCCGTGCCTCTTGGCCTCCTCGGCCGAGATGGCGGACGTGCCCTGATCCCTTGCCTCACCCGTCTCCTCGGTGCGAAAGATGCGGGTCTGGCCCGAGGTATCCTCCGGGGCACCCTTCTCGCGCGGACCCTCCCCGCCGGTCAGCTTGGCGGTGATGCCGAACTCGCCGAAGCGTAAAGAGTCCTCGGTATCGAAGCGGACCTTGGGCGGGGTCATGAGATGGTAGTTCTTGTTGTCAGCGTGGGTCGAGGAGTACTGGATCAACTCGTCCCTGAGCGCGTCCTTGTAAGCCTCGATGGATTCGGCGTCTTCCCTACTGAGGTGGACGGTGAAGTCGTTTGGGGCGTAGGTGCGCGAGATGCTGACCATCCGGCCCTCGTCCATCTGCTTGGTAAGCCCCTTGGCGATCTCTACGGGGTGGATCCGTCGCCTGAAGGCCCGCCCGAAGACGCCTTCGACGAGTGATTCCATTCGCTTCTCGATGTTCTTGAGGATGCCCAAAGAAACCTAACCTCTCACCCTCGCCACGAGGTACCTCAGCACCGCATACATTATAGCCGCGAGCGAGAGCGAAATCATAGCCTCAGAGAGCGCCTCCGGGCTCTCCGAGACCGCCAGCGCATACCCTAAAGTCCCTCCCCCCACCGCAAGGCCCAGCCCGGCGAAGGGCCGCCCGACCCACTCACCGAGCGAGACCACCAGGGCCATCGCCGCCCACAGCACGAACAGGAAAGGGAAGGTAGGATGGGACTGCGCGACGTACTGCAGGATTCTCCCGACCCAGGCTACGAGCTCGGAGATGTTCAAAGACGCGGGGATCCTGTCGAACTGGACACCGGTGTAGGGGACGAGCGCGTTATCCAACGTGAGGTCGTAGCCGACGAGGACGAGCGCCCCCATCGCCGCCGAGAGAGCGGCTCCCAGAGGGCGCATGAGCGCGCCGAAGAGGAGCGGCAGCCCGGCCCCAAGGCCCACGAAGAGGGTGAGCGGCACTACGAGCACGGGCCCGAGCGGGAGCCGACCCACGTCCCTGCTGGCGTAGCCGGCGCCTGCGACCCATATCCCCCCCAAGGCGGGCGCGAGCACCGCGAACCCCAGGCCCACCTCGTTACGCACGAGCGTCACAGCCAGCGCCACTATGATCCCTAAAGCAGCGAGGCGTGGCAGCAGGTAGCCTGCCACCCCGAAGCCCGCCGCTACGCCCAGGGCCTCCGCGCCGTTGCGGCCCAGCAGGTTCGACGTGAGGAGGAAGCCCAGATAGCCCGTGGCAAGCCCGTTGAGTAGTCGCAGCGCCCCCTCAGAAAGGCTCGTGGGGACCAACTCGTCGAGGGTCTTGCGTTCGGTCGGCACGCCGCTCGAGGGGGCCTTTCTGCCCGTAAGGAGCTTCAGGGCGGCCCACGCGCTCTGCGGGCGGTGGGCCGGGTTCGGAGAGGTGGCCCTGTTGACGAACTCCCGCACCCGCGGCGTCGGCTCGTAGGGCTGGTGAGCCAGGAGGGTACGGGCGGTGGCCCCCACGGCGTAGATGTCCGTCAGAGCGCTAGGGGCGGCGGCGCCGTCCAGGATCTCCGGCGCGATGTATCCGGGGGTGCCGACGGCGAAGCCCACACGCGTTAGGCGGGTGTCCCCGACCCGGTAGGCGACCCCAAAGTCCGTGAGCTTTACGCGGCCCCGCGCGTCCACGAGCGCGTTCTGCGGCTTGATGTCGCGGTGGATGATGCCCTGCCCGTGGGCGTAGACCAGCGCCTCCAGGATCTGGGCCAGAGCGTCCACGATCTCCTCCAGGCTATAGCCCTTGGCCGCCTCGTCGAGCGGCATGCCTTTGACATATTCCGTGACCAGGTAGATCTCGTGGTCACCGGGGATGACCTCTAGGGTCTCGACGATGTTCTTGTGCTTGAGGCCCTCGGCGATCTGGCCCTCCCGCAGAGCGCGCGAGCGCTCGCCTGCGCTGTAGACCGGGATGATCTTGATGGCCACGTCCTTGCCGCGGGAGGAGGGTCCTCCTCCCATGGCACGGGCCCGCCAGACGGTCGCGAACCCGCCTCGCCCGACCATCTCGGATAGAGCGTAACGTCCTTGCCCCTCGATGTAGCGCGTCTCGGCCACTATCGGGACTCTATTCTATAGCCTATGGGACGCCTTTGATACCAATGGCCTCCGTTAGCCTTCGCGCTGCCGGCTTGGTACAATCCCTTGCGTCTCAAGACGGTTCCTGGAGGGGCCCGTGGGCGAGTGGCGGAATTTGGTAGACGCGCTAGGTTCAGGGTCTAGTGGCCGAGAGGCCGTGGGGGTTCGAGTCCCCCCTCGCCCACACCGCTTAGGGGGTTTCGGATAGAACGTAGATCCCACAGGCCCGCCCCGAAGTCTAGCCGCGCGAGGCCCTCGGGGCGTCCCAAGAGATCTTCCCCCAGGCGTCCCAGAAAGCGCCGCGAGAGGGCCCTCCCATCCTGGCTGACGTTGCTTGGCTCCATCCTGCTCCTCGTCACGGCCTTCGCGTTCATCTTCTTCGTCGCCCGGGGCTGCGTGGCGACCCAGGAGTCTACCCAGGTTCGCAAGTACGTCACCAACGCCAACAGCCTGCTTGGCGAGTCCTCCAACTCCGGGAACGAGAATCTCCAGCGCATCCTGCAAAACGCCGGTGGAAGGGCGGCGAACCTAGATAAGGGGGCCCTGGATGGGGCAGCTACGAAGTCCGAGGACCTGTACCTGCGGGCGCTCGCCTACGAGGAGACGCCGCCGGAGTTCGAGGACGCCCACCACTATCTGGTCAGCTCTTTGGGCATCCGGGCCAGGGCTACGGAGCGGCTGGCGGGGGTCGCCGCGGGCGACGCCGAGGGTTTCGCTGGGGTGCTCGCCGAGGTGGTCGAAGACTACCGCCTCAGCGACTCCGTCGTCAGAGACCATTACCTCCCGGCCGTCGAAGCTGCTCTCACAGAGGCGGGCCAGCAACGCGACCGGGCCTACCTTGAAGAGCCCGAGCCTTTTATGGACTACGAAGAGATCGGCTTCCAGGTGGCGGCGGCCGACGCCCCCCAGGACGACCCGAACGCCCTCCACGGCGTGGAGATCCTGAGGGTCGAGGTGGCCGGGCAACCCCTGTATCCGGAAGGGAACGTCGTCCTGGGGGGCTCGGACGAGCCGGTCTTCTTCGTCACCGTCAAGAACGGCGGGGAGGCACCCGAGACGGGCGTGGACGTCGAGGTCATACTCAACACCAGGGCCGAGCGCCAGACCCAGACGGCGACCATCGGGCAGCTGCGCGAGGAGGGAAGGGCCACCGTGAGGGTGGGAGGCTTCAGACCCGGGGAGCTAGACGAGTCCGCCGAGGTCACCGTCGAGGCCGGCCCGGTGAAGTACGAGGAGTTTTTGGAGAACAACACCCTCAAAGGGACGGTGACGTTCGGGCTGTAGAGGAGGAACGGCGGCGTGGTAACGGCGATCGTGCTGGTAAGGACGGAGGGAGAGCGGGTGCAGGAGGCGGCCCAGGCGATGCTGGGCATAGAGGGCGTCACGGAGGCCTACTCCGTCACCGGTCCCTACGACCTGGTAGTTATGGTCCGCATCCCGGACTTCGAGCGCCTCGCCGAGATAGTCCCAGAGAGGATAGCCCAGGTCCCTGGCGTCGCCCGCACCGAGACGATGGTCGCCTTCCGCTGCTACTCGAACTACGACCTCGACCGCGTCTGGTCGCTGGGATTCGGGGAGTAAGGCTTCAGGTATCAGTAATTAACTGAAACCTAATGCCTGAGACCTGACGCCTATTGCCTAGCTTTGTTCTTCGGCCAGGGCCGGGCGGGTGCCTTCTATGAGGTAGGCGACGACGTCCAGGAAGTCGCCGCTCTCTTCATAGACCTGACGCTGGCGCTGGCTGCCGGTGCCGCCCTCGACTATCTCCAAAACGCCCAGGAGCTCGTTCTCGCAGCCGAGGTCCTGGCTCAAGGGGCGGAGTCGCTCGACGAGGGAGCGGGCCAGGTCGCGAGCGGGGACGCTGATCTTTTCGTCGGCGTCGTAGAAGGTGGCATCCATTCCGTGGCGGGAGGCGCGCATCTTGTTCTCCACCCCCAGCTCGCGGTCGTAGGGACCTTGCGGGCCTCTCTCCTCGAGCGAGCGGGCGACGATGCACTGGGTCAGGGCGGTCAGGGCCACGGCGGTTTTCAGGCTCGTCTGGGTGTCCGGGATGCGGAGCTCTATGGTGCCTATCTTCGGGTGGGGCCGCACGTCCCACCAACAGAAGGTGTAATCGTCCATGGCCCCGGCCTCGACCATGAGGTCCACGTAACCCTCGAAGGCCTCGTAGTCGGGGAAGGCGGGGGGCATGCCGGCGCGGGGGAAGGTCTCGAAGATCTTTACCCG
>JALYGY010000162.1 GCA_030776865.1 Actinomycetota bacterium
GGGCGTGATAACATCGTCGTCTCCGGGGGGCTTGATCCCGAGAACGTGCGAGAGGCGATCGAGTACTTCGAGCCCTATGGGGTAGATGCCTCGAGTTCTCTGGAAGAGAGGCCCGGCAAGAAGAGCGGCGAGCGGGTTCGGAGGTTCGTGGGTGCGGCAAAAGGTTGAGAGGGGGTACTTCGGTCCCTTCGGGGGGCGCTACGTGCCGGAGACCCTGATCCACGCCCTCGAAGAGCTCGAGGAAGCCTACGAGCGCTACAAGGACGACCCCGAGTTCGTCGAGGAGCTGGACGCCCTCTCGCGGGATTTCGTCGGCCGCCCGACGCCGCTGATGTTCGCCGAGCGTCTCACGAAGAGGTGGGGCGGGGCCAACATCTGGTTCAAGCGCGAGGATCTGGCACATACAGGGGCGCACAAGATCAACAACACTTTAGGCCAGATCCTGCTCGCCGACCGGATGGGCAAGCGCCGCATCATCGCCGAGACCGGCGCCGGCCAGCACGGCGTGGCCACCGCCACGGTGGCGGCGCTCTACGGAAAAGAGTGCCTCGTCTACATGGGCGAGGAGGATACCCGCCGCCAGAGGTTGAACGTCGTGCGGATGAAGCTGCTAGGCGCGGAGGTCGTGCCGGTCCTGGGCGGCTCCAGGACGCTCAAGGACGCGGTGAACGAGGCGATAAGGGACTGGGTCGCGAACGTCGATGACACGCACTACATCATCGGGAGCGTCGTCGGCCCGAGCCCGTACCCCAGAATCGTTCGTGATTTCCAGACGATCATTGGCAGGGAGATCGAGGCGCAGAGTCGAGAGCGCCTCGGCGGCGATCCGGACGCGATCGTCGCGTGCGTCGGCGCGGGGTCCAACGCCATCGGCGCCTTCCACGCGTTTCTCGGGCGGGAGGGCGTGCGGCTCGTGGGTGTGGAGGCCGCGGGTCGGGGGCTCTCTACAGGAGAGCACGGGGCGTCGCTCGCGGAGGGACGCTTGGGCGTCCTGCACGGCGCCCTGAGCTACGTCTTGCAGACGGAGGGAGGACAGATCCGGGAGGCGCACTCGATCTCCGCCGGCCTCGACTACCCCGCTACCGGCCCGGAGCACGCCTACCTCAAAGACAGAGGACTCGCCGAGTATGCGAGCGTCACAGACGAGGAAGCGTTGAGGGCTTTTACGCTCTGTTCTCGGCTTGAAGGCATCATCCCGGCGCTCGAGACGGCCCATGCCATCTCCTACGCCGAGAAGGTGGCGAAGGAGCTCGGGCCGGGGAAGAACCTCGTCGTGAACCTCTCGGGCCGCGGCGACAAGGACGTCGAGGTCGCCGCGAGCGCTCTGGGCATCGGATCGGAGGAGGCGGAAGAAGTGTCCGGTGATGGGTAGAGAGAGACTCCGGGCGGCCTTTCGGGATGACCGGGTCGCCCTCATACCGTACCTCACTGCCGGCTATCCGACGCTCGACGGGGCGCGGGAGGTGGCGGAGGCTTACATCGAGTCCGGGGCGGACGTGGTCGAGATCGGGGTTCCTTTCTCCGACCCTCTGGCGGACGGACCGACGATCCAGGACACCACGACCCGGGCCCTCGAGAACGGCGCGGATCTCACCTACTGCCTTGGGCTCGCATCGGAGCTCTCCGGCCGCGTGCCGGTGGTATTCCTCATCTACTACAACAGCGTCTTCGCGCGCGGCGTCGAAGAATTCCTGGACGAGGCTGCGGGAGCGGGGGTTTCGGGGATCGTGGTCCCGGACCTCCCCGTGGACGAGGCCGGGCGGTTCGCGCAAGCTTCGGCCGAGCGCAGCGTGGCGTTCTGCCCGCTGGCGGCGCCGACCTCGACGGGCGAGCGGCTCCGGCGGGTCGGGGAGCTGGCCGCGGGGTTCGTCTACTGCGTCTCCGTGGCGGGGGTGACGGGCGTGCGCGACGAGCTGCCGCCGGGGGCCGTGGAGCTCTTGCGGCGGGCGCGCAGGGAGGTGGAGGCTCCGGTCGTCCTGGGGTTCGGCATCGGGTCGGTCGAGGCGGCTGTGCAGGCCGCCAAAGAAGCGGATGGCATCATCATCGGCAGCAAGCTGATGCGCCTCGTCGGAGAGGGCGGGCCGGATGGCGCCTACAGGTGGCTACGCGAGGTGCGAGGGGCCCTCTCGAAGGTCGCCAGGGTGGGAGGGTAGGCATCAGGAACTGGCTCAGCAAGCGGCGGGAGTACTCCCGGACCGTCCCGGAGACCGAGAGTGGTATCGGTTCGATGGACTCGGTCTTCACCAAGTGCGAGAGGTGTGGGCAGGCGATCTACGAGAAGGATCTCAGAACCCGCTTCAACGTCTGCCCCCACTGCGAGTTCCACTACCCGCTCTCCGCTCCCGAGCGGATCAGGTTGCTCGCCGATGGGGGAAGCTTCGAGGAGCTCGACAAGGGCATGACCGCCGGGGACCCTCTAGGTTTCGAGGGCTACGCCGAAAGGCTGGAGGACGCGCGCAAAAAGACCGGTCTCACCGAGGCCGTGGTGAGCGGGCGTGGCAGGGTCGGGGGTCGTCCCGTGGCGCTCGCGGTGATGGACTTCCGCTTTATCGGGGGATCGATGGGGAGCGTCGTCGGCGAGAGGGTCGCACGGATCATCGAGTATGCCTCCGCGGAGAAGCTACCGCTCGTGACCGTCTCGTCCTCAGGGGGAGCGCGGATGTACGAGGGCGTCTACTCCCTGATGCAGCTGGCGAAGACCAGCGTCGCCCTCTCGCGCTACGTCGAGGGTTCGTGGCCGTACGTCTCGATCCTCACCGACCCGACCTTCGGCGGTGTGACGGCTTCGTTTGCGACGGCGGCGGACATCATTATCTCTGAGCCGGGGGCGAGGATCGGGTTCGCCGGGGCACGGGTCATAGAGCAGACGACCAAAGAGCGGCTGCCCGAAGGGTTCCAGACGGCGGAGTTCCAGCAGGAGCACGGGATGGTGGACAGGATAGTGCACCGGCTCTCCCTCAAGGGCGACCTCGAGCGGCTGTTGGGGTTCACGTCGTGATCCTGGAGTTCGAGCGCCCGATAAGGGACCTCGAGGAGCGCATCGCCGAGTTACACCGGCTCGCAGGCCCCAGCGCTGGCTTGCAGGCGGAGATCTCGCGCCTCGAAGAGGCCCTCGAGGCCGCCAAGAAGCGCATCTACTCCAACCTCGCTCCTTACCAGCGCGTCCAGGTCGCCCGCCACCCGGACCGCCCGAACTTCCGCGCCTACCGCGACTCCTTGACCGACGACTTCTACGAGCTCTCCGGCGACAGGTTCTTCGGCGACGATCCGGCGGTGCGTGGGGGCTTCGCCAGGCTCAGGCGCGGCGGCCACAACGTGGTCCTCATAGGCCACGACAAAGGCGCCG
>JALYGY010000163.1 GCA_030776865.1 Actinomycetota bacterium
AGCTCCGCAAAGAACATGTGGATGATCATCGTCAGGCCCGTAAAAAAGCGATTCCCGCCCAGCTCCGAGAAGGCGTTCGAGAGGTCCACCTGGGCCAGAAGGCTCGACAAGGTTGCTGCGCCCACGCTCTAAACTCCTCCTAGGCCTTCTCCGCTCAAGCCCGGCTTCTCTCCGCCTCGCGCTCGCCGGTGCGGTGCAGGGTAGCCTGGTGAACGGCGCGGGGCTCCAGCCGCCGGTCCACGATGTAGTACATCGCGCCCCCGCGCTGCAGGGCCTCCCGGATCGGCCGCAGCAGCCGCCGCTCGCGCGTCGAGGCGAAGACGAGGACCTTCCCCATCTCGAACTGGTCGTTCCAGGTGCCGGCCTCCTCCGAGGGCGCCTCCATCTCCGTGAGGATCGGGGCAACCCCCACCCGCGTCAACGAGCCCACGAACAGTATCCCCGCCAGCGAGAGAAAGACCATGAACGCCGGTATCCCGATGGCGGGCGTCGTTATGGCGAAGAGTATGCCGAGGATTATAAAAGAGATGGCGAACCCTATCGGCACCTCGAGCCCGCGCTTGTCGCCGGGCACGACGATATAGCGTGTGCCCTCGGGGAACGGCTCCGGCTCGCTCATGTCCTCGCGCTTGAGGATCACCGTCAGGTCGTCCCGGTCCACGCCGAGGTCCCGGATCTCCTTTACGGCCTGGTTGAGCCCGGTCCCGTCGTCTATCACCCCTACCACTGTGTACTCGGGGACCCGCTCCGGTGTCTCCCGCCCTTCCAATACGCTACCTCCACAAGAGGGATATGACCCTGCCTGCTTACGCGGCGGTTTTACAGGACAACAGCATACATCGTCCCGCTCCTCCATACTAGCCCGCCCCGGTGCTCTACGGGAATCTCTTTCACAAATAGATCCTCGTCGCGCGAGGCCGGGACCGGGGGACCGGAAGAAACCCGCGATCCACCTTGTTCGTGCCCGGTGTGAAATCTCCCCCCTCGCTCCCCGGGCGCTCGGGTAAACTTCTGCGTGTGGACACTCGAAACACAGAACGGTCGTCCGGTGGACAAGCCGGCGAGCACCACGAAGAGCGGGGGCTTGGAGCCTGGATCCGGCGCAACCGCTGGCTGCTTACGCGCCTGTTCATCGTCATGGTCTTTACCTTCGGCGCCTCGACGACGGCGGCCAACTTCTCCTACGGGCTCGAAGGGGAACCGACCGTCCTCGAAGTCGAGCAGCTAAAGCGCGGCGAGCTGCCGCCGGGCACCGAGCTCGGGGACTACGTCGAGGTTCGCGGCACGCCGGACGTCGGAGAGGATCTGGAGCGGATCGGGACACCTGGATCGGAGATAGCTATCTCCTCGCGCTACAGCACGAGCTACTTCTACTTCCGCCTCGAGGAGACGGGCGATGCCCTGCTCATCCAGACCGCGCAGGGTCTTCCGGAAGGTCTGGAGAACGCCAGAGAACGGACCTGGAGAGGGAAACTCGAGACCGTGGGCACCGTCATCTTCCACGACACAACCCAGGAGGGCCTCGAGCACGTTGGCCTCCCACAGGATGAGAACATCCCGGTAGTGTCGACCGGCGACACCCCGGAGTACTACCGCCAGATCTTCCCCGCCTACTCCGCCATAATCGGGCTCTGGCTCGCCTCCGTGGCCTGGCTCGTCTGGAAGAGGAACAGGCCGTTCTTAGGTTTGTAGGTTTCAGGCGACAGGTTTCAGGGGGCTGGAGCCTGACCGCCTGCCGACCAAGGTTGCGCGCTGCGGACGCTGGCTCTGGGAGGTGTGTCCGGCGGACACGGCGAGGGGTTCTGCCGCCCGGTCTTACTGACGCCTGAAACCTACAAACCTGATGCCTATTGCTGCTATATTGGCAGCACGCATGGCGTGAGGCTGGCAGAGGGGAGATGGGACTGTGGGCGGCTTCTTCAAGTTCTCCGAGCGAGGGACAAACCTGCGGACGGAGGTCGTCGCCGGGCTGACGACCTTTATGACGATGGCCTACATCGTCTTTGTCAACCCGGCGATCCTCGGCACCGAGGGCACCGGCCTCCCCATTACGGGTGTGTTCTTCGCTACGTGCGTGGCGGCGGCGCTGGCGTGCATGGCGATGGGCGTCTTTGCGAATTACCCGGTGGCCCTGGCCTCCGGGCTCGGCCTGAACGCCATAGTGGCCTTCACCCTGATCCTGGGCCTGGGCCTGAGTTGGCAACAGGCGATGGCCGTCATCGTCGTCGAGGGCCTCGTCGTTACGATCCTCGTGCTCACAAATTTGCGCGAGGCGGTCATGCACGCCATCCCGATGTCGCTGAAGTTTGCCATCGCGGTCGGCATCGGGCTGTTTATCGCGTTTATCGGGCTCAAGAATGGCGGGATCGTGGTCACGAACCCGGAGACCTACGTGGCCTTGGGGGACTTCACGCAGGGCCCGGTCCTGCTGGCGCTCTTCGGACTCGCGCTCACGCTCGCGCTCGTGGCGCGCGGGGTGCGCGGCGGCATCTTGGTGGGCATCCTGCTTACGGGTATAGCGGGCATGATCTTCGGCGTCGTGTCCCTCCCGAGCGGCATAGTGGACTTCCGCTTCGACACCTCGACCATCGGCGGCGGGGTGCTGGCGGTGCCACAGGTGTTGCAGGTCTCCCTCATACCCGTGATCTTCGCCCTGTTCATGACGGACTTCTTCGATACGATGGGCACCGTCATAGCGGTCGGTCAGGAGGGGAAGCTCCTCGACGAGGAGGGCCGTCCGCCGCGGCTCAAGAGGATCCTGCTGATCGACTCCCTGGCGGCGGCGGGGGGCGGGGCGATGGGCGCCAGCTCGGTGACGAGCTACATAGAGAGCGGGGCGGGCGTCGCCGAGGGCGGCCGGACGGGGTTCACGAGCGTGGTGGTCGGGTTGTTGTTCCTGCTCGCACTGCCGTTCTCCCCCCTGATCTCGGTCTTCGGCGGCTCGATACCCGTTCCTGGCCCGGAGGGAGAAGATATCTTCGTCTCCCCGGTCACGGCACCGGCGCTCATAGTGGTCGGCTTTCTGATGATGACCGCCGTCCGCTTTATCCCCTGGGATCGCTTTGACGAAGCAATCCCCGCCTTTCTGACGATCCTGACGTTGCCGCTGACCTTCAACATCTCCTACGGCATAGGGTTCGGCTTTATCTCCTACGCCCTGATCAAGCTCGCAGAGGGTAAACCTCGCGAGGTCCATCCCCTACTCTACGGAGCCGCCCTGCTCTTCGCCCTGGCCTTTATCTGGCCCGCCCTGCAAGGCATCCTCTCGTGACGACCTCCTAGAGGGGGAGGCGGAGCGTGTTTACGGCGGCCAAGAGGGGGGTAAAACCGGCGAAAGTAGCGCGGCGCACGGCATCTGTTTTATATTTCGGGTTCGATGTCGTTCATACGCCCGCGAGGAGGTGAAGCGCATAGGAATCATAGCCTGGATAGTGGTCGGGTTGATAGCCGGTATACTGGCCAAGTGGGTGATGCCGGGGCCCGATCCGGGAGGGATCATAACCACCATCTTGATAGGTGTAGTCGGCGCTCTCGTCGGTGGCTTCGTCGTCAACGGCCTACTCGGCAATTCCGGGCTGTCGGGGATAAACCTGCCCTCCATTCTGGTGGCGACTTTAGGCGCGATCATACTACTGGCGGTCTACCGCCTGATCACCCGCCGGGCGGCATGAGAGACGCCACGCGAAGAACGAAGAGAACGGGCTCAACAACGAAAGGAGAGAGGACATGAGCGAGCAGGAGAGCAGCAGCCCGCTCCAGACCGAGCGCGGCAGCACGAGCATTCAGGACAGCGTGGTCTCTAAGATCGCCGCGATCGCGGCCCAGGAGGTAGAAGGCATCCGGATGGGCAGCGGCGCTTCGCAGACCGCGAGCAACCTCCTCAGCAGCATCCCCGGCGTCGGCGGCGGCAGCGGCCCCCAGACCCAGGGCGTCTCGGTCGAGGTCGGGCAGGAAGAGGCGGCTGTGGATCTTACGCTCACAGCCGAGTACGGCAAGTCCGTCCCCCAGCTCGCCGAGGCCGTGCGCCGGAACGTGATCAACCGGATAGAGAACCTTGTGGGCTTGCGGGTGACCGAGGTCAACCTAACAGTCTCCAACATCTTCTTCCCGCAGCAGGAGGCCGAGGAGCAGCAGCAGCGCGAGTTGGAGCAGCAGCGTCGGGAGCAGGAGGCGCAGCAACAGCAACGGGTCCAGTAGAAGAACCTTGGTTGAGCTACTGCAACTGGCGAGGGG
>JALYGY010000164.1 GCA_030776865.1 Actinomycetota bacterium
CTCAAAGTCGTCGCCCCGACCTTCCCCGCCGACGCCAAGGCCATGATCAAGAGCGCCATCCGCGACCCGAACCCCGTCCTCTTTTTCGAGCACAAGAGGACTTATCGCTCTATCAAGGAGGACGTCCCCGATGACGACTATGAGGTTCCTCTCGGCGAGGCTCGCGTCCACCGCGAGGGGACGGACCTAACGGTCGTCTCCTACGGGCTGATGCTCTACACGACGCTGCAGGTCGCGCAGAAGCTCTCGGAGGAACACGGCGTAGAGGCCGAGGTCGTCGAGCCGCGCACCCTCTACCCGCTCGACAAGGAGACGGTTCTGGACTCCGCCAAAAAGACCGGGAAGTTCCTGGTCGTCTCGGAGGCCAACCTCACGGGGTCGGTGTCGGGGGAGATCGCGTCCATCGTCGCGCGGGAGGCCTTCGAGTGGCTCGACGCTCCCGTGATGAGGCTCGGGGCGCCGGACGTCCCGGCGGCGGCGTTCGCCAAGCCGATGATGGATTTCTTCGTGCCCAGTCAAGAGAAGATAGCGTCGGCGATGCTCGAGCTGGCCCGCTACTAGAGGGGAGGGAGAGTGGCGACACCGGTGACGATGCCCCAGCTCGGGGAGAGCGTGACTGAAGGGACGATAGCGCGCTGGCTCAAGGGCGAGGGGGATGAGATCGAGAAGGACGAGCCTTTAGCCGAGGTGGACACCGACAAGGTCAACGCCGAGCTCCCCTCGCCGCTCGCCGGCAAGATAGAGAAGCTCCTGGTCTCCGAGGGGACCACGGTCGACGTGGGGACCGAGATCGCGCTCGTCGCGGTAGACGGGGAGGAAGAGTCCCCCGCCGCCGAGGCCCCGGCTCGCGAAGACGTGGCCGCCGCTCCTCCGACCGAGGAGTGGCCGGTCGCGGACACCGAGGCCCAGCCGGCCGCCACGGCCGGCGGCGAAAAACAACGCGCCGTCGCCGAGGCGCGCACCGGCGACGGTGACGGACGCGGCACCATAGAGAGCGCCGAGACGCTGCGTCTGCAGCGCTCCTCGCCGGTCGTGAGGCGGCTAGCCGAGGAGCACGGCGTGGATATCTCGGAGATCTCCGGCACCGGAACCGGCGGCCGGGTGACCAAGAAGGATATCGAGAGCTACCTCGAGGGGCGCGAGGCCGCGCCCGCCGCGACGGTGGAGACCCCGCCCAGACCGGAACCCGAAGCGTTGCCCGAGCGGGTAGAGGTCTACGATGGAGATCAGATCGTCGAGCTAACGAGCATCCGGCGGGCCATAGCGAACCGCATGGCCTTGAGCAAGCGCGAGGCACCCCACGCCTGGAGCATGGTCGAGGCGGACGTGAGCGGGCTCGCCGCGCTGCGCGAGAGGGTCAAAAACGAGTTCGTCGAACGTGAAGGGGTGAAACTCACATACCTGCCGTTCATCGTCAAAGCGGTAGTCGAGGGTCTCAAAGAGCACCCTGTCCTCAACTCCGTGTGGGATGGAGACAGGATAGTTTTGCGCAAGCGGATCAACATCGGGGTCGCGGTGGACCTGGAGGAGGGCGCCCTGATCGTGCCCGTCATCCGCGACGCCGACGAGCTGAATACTATAGGCCTCGCCCGCAAGATAGACGAGGTCGTCAGGAAGGCGCGTAGCCGCCAGCTCTCTCCCGACGACGTCTCAGGCGGCACCTTCACCGTCAACAACCCGGGCTCTTTAGGCTCCGTAGTCTCGACGCCCATCATCAACTACCCGCAGGCGGCGATACTCTCCGCCGAGGCGGTCGTCAAGCGACCGGTCGTCGTGGACGATGCCATCGCCATCCGGAGCATGATGAACCTCGAGGTCTCCTTCGATCACCGCGTCCTCGACGGCGGGGCGGCTTTGCGCTTTCTCAACGCCGTCAAGCGGCGCCTCGAAGCCTACGGCCCGGAGAGCGACATCGGCTGACGATTCGCGTGTAGGGTTAAGAACAGGGACATAGAAAAACGTGCTTTGGCGGATCTTGACTATTATGAGTTTGTGTCCGATGGCTTTCGCGAGCTCTGCGACGCCTGCGGCATTTATCCGTGCCTGCTGAATGCCGCCATATTCTCGAGTTTCGACTACTAGAGAACGGGAGTATGTCTGGAACAGGAGTGCGGTTAGACTTGTGGCGTGAAAGTCCGCGAGGTCATCAGGTTGATCGAGCAGGACGGTTGGCAGTTGGTCAGCACCAAAGGCAGTCATCGACAGTACAAGCACCCCGGCAAGCGAGGTCTTGTCACCGTGCCTGGAAAACCAGGTGATGAACTGGCCCCCGGCACGCTTAACAGTATTCTCAAACAGGCAGGGTTGAAGGAGCAGGGATGAAGTATCTCATCGTCATCGAACCGACCGACACCGGTTTTTCGGCTTACTCTCCGGACTTGCCGGGCTGCGTTTCGACCGGAACGACCCGCGAAGAAGTCGAGCGCAACATGCAGGAGGCTATCGAACTTCACCTGGAGGGGTTGCGCGAGGAGGGTTACCCCGTTCCTGAGCCGAGCACTTGGTCGGCCTACGTTGAGATATCCGCTTGAGGGATAACTAGCAGCGGAAAAAAGGAGGGCGCCAATTATCATCCGTGGTCTCCTCCTGTGTCATTGCGCTACCCAAACACTGATATCGGTTAAGAGCGATCTGCTCGTCGAGCGGTCAGTATAATGGTAGCGAGTGGAGAGGTCAGGTGAAATACCATGAGCCCACGCACGGGAGCGACGATCGACGATCTGTACCGGGTCCCGGAGAACGGCAAAGCCGAGCTTGTTGATGGGGAGATAGTGATCATGGCGCCGGCCGGTGGGGTTCCCGGTCGAGCGGGCGGCGAGATCTACGTCAGCCTGCGCGACTATGAACGGCGCACTGGACGGGGCTATGCCTTCCCCGACAACGTTGGCTTCGTGGTGGACCTGCCGCATCGCGGTTCGTTCAGCCCCGATGCCGCGTTCCATCCCGGTCCCCTGCAGGGCGGACGATTCCTGGATGGCGCCCCTATCTTCGCCGCGGAGGTGCGCAGCGAGACCGATTATGGAGAGAAGGCCGAGCGCGAGATGGCGGAGAAGCGAGCCGACCATTTCGCCGCGGACACCCTGGTGGTCTGGGACGTTGACGTTCTGCGTGAGCGCGTCGTGAGTGTTTACCGCGCCAGGGATCCGGAACGACCGACGATCTATCGGAGCGGCGATGTGGCCGAAGCGGAGCCGGCCTTGCCAGGATGGTCTATGCCGGTCGATGATCTCCTACCGTAGTACAGAACTGGCGCGACACGTAGTGAAGGTTGGCGGCTAGGCGTTGACCGAACCGCGCGCGGAACCAAGCACCACCGGATCCCAGGAACTTCTGGAAGCGGTGTGGCGCAGGATCGACCGCGACGAACTGGCGCGTTTCGCCCAGGAGCTCCTCCGTATCCCGAGCGTCTACCGCCCCGAAGAAGCCGAGGAGAACGAAGACCGCGTCGCCCGATTTCTTGCGGACTACCTCCAACGCGAGGGCTTCGAGGTCCAGACGGAGGAGGTGGCGCCGGGGCGTCCGAACGTCTGGGCAGTCTGGGAGGGTGAGAGGCCGGGGAAGACCCTGCTCTTCGAGGCGCACACCGACGTGGTGACCGAGGGACGAGCTGAGGACTGGAGTTATCCGCCGTTCGGGGCCGAGCGGGTCGGGGAGCGCATCTACGGGCGCGGCGCTTGCGACACGAAGGGGAACCTCGCTGCGGCGGTCATGGCGGTGCGCGCGATCAAGGACTCGGGCATATCATTCCCCGGCAAACTTATCCTCTGCCATCCGGTGGACGAGGAGGGGATGATGGCCGGAATCAAGGCCTTTATCGAGCGGGGACACGTCGAAGGAGTGGACGGGGCTATCATCTGCGAGCCGGAGGAGAACCAGATCTGTATAAAGCAGAAGGGCGCGTTACGGGTCGAGGTTATAGTGCGGGGAAGGATGGCCCACGGGGCGATGCCAAAGAGCGGCATCAACCCCCTCCCTCGAGCGGCGCGGTTCGTGGTCGGCGTCGAGGAGCTCGAGAGGGAGGAGATAGAACGCCACGGCGAGGACCCGTTCCTCGGTTCTCCGAGCCTCACGCCGACGATCCTTATGGGCCCGGACTGCGGGGAGCCCCAGATGAACGTGATCCCCGCGAGCGCCTACGTCGCCCTGGACATCCGCACGGTCCCCGGTCAGTCTCATGAGGGGATCGTAAGCCGTCTCGAAGAGCGCCTCTCGAAGCTCGCCCTCGAAGATCCGGACTTCGACGCTAGCCTGGAGGTGATCGATGAGCGCCCGTTGACCGAGACCCCGATGGACGACCCCCTGGTGCGATCAATGACGGCGGCTTACACGGAACTCACCGGGAAGGAGCCACGCTTCAACGGCGTGCCGGGTGCGACGGATGGGACTTACTTGAGCACGTGGGCGAACTTACCCATCGTCACGACGGGGGCAGGGGACCGTGAGATCCCGCACCATGCAGACGAGTGGGTGAGCGTGGATGAGCTCTTTACCACCTGCAAGCTCTACGCCGCGACCGCAGTGTACTTTTGCTACGACGGAAAGGAAGCGCATGTTTGACTACAGCTCGATGTTCGACCTCACCGGCAAGAGAGCGCTCGTGGTGGGGGCGGGGAGGGGGATCGGGGAGGCGGGGGCCCGCGGGCTCGCGGCCTTCGGCGCACGAGTCCTCTGCGCGGACGTGGACGGGGAGGCAGCCGAGGAGACCGCCGGGGAGATCCGGTCGCAAAATGGAGGTGCCGAGGCGCTTGAGCTGGACATGACGGACCCGGACAGCGTCAGGGCGGCGGCGGAGCGCGTGGGTGTGCCGGACGTGCTGGTAAGCACGCCGAGCATAAACGTGAGGAAGCCGCTCTTGGAGATCACCGACGAGGAGTTCGACCGGGTCGTGGACCTGAACCTCAAGGGCACATTTCGCCTGTTCCGGGAGTTCGCAGGCGGGATGGCCGGGCGCGGCTCGGGGAGCATCATCGCCTTCTCGAGCATCCGGGCCCAGGTCGTCGAGCCGGGCCAGGGCGTCTACGCGGCTACCAAGTCCGGGACCGTGCAGATGCTGCGCGCTCTGGCCGCCGAGCTGGGCCCGCACAGCGTGCGCGTCAACGCGATCGCCCCCGGGGTGGTCGAGACGCCGCTGACCGCCCAGATCAAGGCGAGTCCCGACTGGTACGACTCCTACGCCGGGAAGTCCATCCTCGGGCGCTGGGCCAAGCCGCACGAGATGGTAGGGATGATCGTCTACCTCGCCTCGGATGCCAGCTCCTACGTCACCGGCGCGTTCATGCTCGTGGACGGCGGCTGGACCGC
>JALYGY010000165.1 GCA_030776865.1 Actinomycetota bacterium
CTTCGTCGAGCAGGCGAACGAGATTCTCGAGGACCATCACCCGGCCAACACCGTGCTCTTGCGTGGCTTCGGGATGCACCCCAATCTTCCCTCCTTCGAGGAGGTCTACGAGCTGGAGGCCGCCGCGATAGCGAGCTACCCGATGTACAAGGGCCTGGCCCGCCTCGCCGGGATGGAGGTTCTTAGAGAGGGCGAGGGCATCTCCGGCGAGTTCGAGACGCTAAGAGAAAACTGGGATGCATACGACTTCTTCTTTCTCCACATAAAGCCGCCCGACGCCGCGGGCGAGGACGGCGACTTCGGGCGCAAGAGCGGCATCATCGAGGGGGTGGATGCCCAGATACCCGTGGTGCTCGACCTCGGCCCCGACGCGCTCGCCGTCACCGGGGACCACGCGACGCCTGCTCGTCTCAAGAGCCACTCCTGGCACGGGGTGCCGTTCCTGCTCCACTCCCGCTACACCCTGCCGACCGCCGGGAGCTTCGGGGAGCGCCCGTGCGCGGGCGGTACTCTGGGCGTGTTCCCGGCGGAGGAGATCATGGGCCTCCTCATGGGCCACGCCCTCAAGCTCAACCGCTACGGCGCCTGAGAGAGAAGATCGAAGCCCGCAAAGTGGTGCGACTCGCTGCGCTGGAGCGCGAGATCGTCTCGTGCCGCCGCTGCCCGCGGCTCGTGGAGTGGCGCGAGAAGGTAGCCCGCGAGAAGCGAGCGGCCTACTCGGAGGAGACCTACTGGGGCCGGCCCGTCCCCGGCTTCGGCGACCCGAGAGCGAGGGTCGTCGTCCTCGGCCTCGCCCCCGCCGCCCACGGCGCCAACCGGACCGGACGCTTCTTCACCGGCGACCGCTCGGGTGACTTCCTCTTTTCAGCCCTCCACCGCGTGGGTCTGGCGAACAAGCCCCTCTCGCGCCACCGCGAAGACGGCCTCCGCCTCAAAGGGCTCTGGATCTCAGCCGCCGTCCGCTGCGCCCCGCCACAGAACAAGCCCACCCCGCCCGAGCGCGACGCCTGCCTGCCCTACGCCGCCCGCGAGCTCGAACTACTCGACGCCAGGGTCGTGGTCTGCCTCGGCGCCTTCGCCTGGAACGCCGCCCTGCGTATCTTCGGGTTCAGTCCTAAACCCAAGTTCACCCACGGGGCCGAGGTCTCGGCGGACGGGGTAACCCTTCTCGGCTGCTACCACCCCTCTCAGCAGAACACCTTCACCGGCGTCCTCACGCCCGCGATGCTCGAAGCCGTCCTCTTGCGGGCGCGGAGCCTGGCTGCGCGAGAGTGAGACCTCTTGTACGAGGTGAGGACCTTTCGGAAACGATCTTTCCCATCGGATAGAATGGGCTGGGTGTGGGATCTCGGCGAGAGTACGACGACGACCGCCCTCGTGGCTGCTTTGCTCACCGTTTTTCTCTTTGCCGGAGCCTGTTCCGGCGAGGACTCCGCAAAGGGACCAGGCTCCGCCGGAAGAACCACCGGATCCGAGGAGGACACCCTAATCTCCTCGACCACCGGGCGGGAGAAGACGGAGCCCCCGGAGGCCACGCTCGGCGCCGAGCCCGCCTCGCCGGGCGTCGTGCTCCGCCTGGAGGGTGACCCCAGGACCACCTTCTCCGGCATCTGCGCTGTCGGAGGAAGAGAGAGCGTCCTGAGCGGCCGGGTCCCCAAACGCTACGCCTTCGACCCGGAAGGGGAGGGGCTCTCGTGCCGGATCCAGAAACAGGATGGGGGCGAGGGCAGCCTGACGGTCATTTTGAGCGCCGATGACACGACCCGCTCGGTGCAACAGACAAACGTCCGCGGCGGCGTTATAAGCATCTCCTACAAGAGCAACTAGCTTGGAGGCGTCGGGCATCAGCAAGAACCTGTAACCTGCCGTAAGAGGGAGGTACTTTGAACCGCGAAGAATCCTGGGAGCTGCTGTGCGGGTGGACCGCGAGCGACTCACTGCGCAAGCACATGCTCGCCGTCGAGGCCGCCATGCGAGCCTACGCCAGGAAGTTCGGCGAGGACGAGGAGAAGTGGGGCATAACCGGGCTTTTGCACGACATGGACTACGAGAAGCACCCGACACCCGACGAGCACCCGATGGTGGGGGTGCGGGAGCTGGAGAGCAGGGGCTACCCGCAGGATGTGATCCACGCGATAAAGGGCCACGCCGACTACCTCGACGTGCCGCGCGACACCCTCATGTCCAAGGCCCTCTACGCCGTGGACGAGCTCTCCGGCTTCATAGTCGCCTGCGCCCTCGTCAGGCCCGAGGGGCTCGAGGGCCTAAAGGCGAAGAGCGTCCGCAAGAAGATGAAGCAGAAGAGCTTCGCCGCCGCCGTGAACCGGGAGGACATAGTGAGGGGCGCAGAGGAGCTCGGCGTTGACCTCAACGAGCACATAGCGTTCGTGGCCGGCGCCCTGCGCGAGAGGAGCGAAGCTCTGGGCCTCGCGCCACACGGTGCTTGAGATAACGCCCAGCGCGCCCTCTGCTACGATGGGCGCGATGGCCAGAGGAGGAGCGGCGCGTTGGTGCGGGTGATGGTCGTCTTCGGCGGTCGGAGCGGGGAGCACGAGGTCTCTTTGGCCTCCGCGCGCGCCATCATGCAGGCCCTGGACGGGCGCCACGAGGTCGTCCCGGTCGGCATTACCCGCTCGGGACGTTGGATCTCCTCGGGCGACCCGATGCGCGAGCTGGAGAGACGGAAGGGGGAGATCGCCACCGCCACCGGCCCTCCGGCAAGGGCCGAGGAGAAGCTGCCGGCAGCGACTTTAGGATCCGTGGATGTGGTCTTCCCGGTCCTGCACGGCCCCTACGGCGAGGACGGCACGATCCAGGGCATGCTCGAGCTCGCGGGCATACCCTACGTCGGGAGCGGGGTGCTGGCGAGCGCCGTCGCGATGGACAAGCTGACGATGAAGAAGATCTTCGCCCACCACGGTCTCCCGCAGGTCGAATGGCTCGGCCTCACCCGCAAAGAATGGAGGACTGATCAGGGTAGCTGGGTTCGGGAGATCGAGGCCTCTTTGGGGTACCCGTGCTTCGTCAAGCCCGCGAACCTCGGCTCCAGCGTGGGCATCAACAAGGCCACCGACGCCGATGAGCTAGAGCGCGCCCTGGACGAGGCGGCGGAGCTCGACCGGCGCCTGATCGTCGAGGCCGGCGTGGACGCCAGGGAGATAGAGGTCTCGGTGCTCGGCAACGAAGAGGCGGAGGTCTCGGTGCCGGGCGAGATCATCGTGCCCGAGAACGAGTTCTACGACTATGAGGCCAAGTACTCCGAGGGCGGGATGGAGCTCCTCGTCCCCGCCGATATCTCCGAGGAAACGATGGGGGAAGTGAGGCGCATAGCCCGCACGGCCTACGAGGCCATAGACGCCGCCGGGATGGCACGGGTGGACTTCTTCCTCGAGCGCGACACCAACAGGTTGCTCATAAACGAGATCAACACCATCCCCGGCTTCACGCCGACCAGCGTCTACTCGAGGCTTTGGGCCACCAGCGGTCTGCCCTATAGAGAACTCCTCGATCGTCTCATACGATTCGCCCTCGAACGTCACGGCTCGAACCTCCAGGTGTGAAGCCTTTGTCCCGACCGTCCATAGCGCTCTTGCAAGGTGACGCCACCGCAGAAGAGACCGGTGTGGTCGAACAGGCTGGAGATGCCGCCCAGGAGGTCGGCCAGGAGACCAAGAACGAACTGGGGCAGGTCGGAGACTTCTTCCGGGGCATCTACGAATACCTTACCAGCGCCGAGTTTATCGCCAACGTCATCGTGACGGTGTTAGTCGTGGCCCTGGGCGTCGTCTTCTACGAAGCGCTGGCGCGCGGGGTTCCCCGCCTTTTGCGCTGGCGCCGTCGCAGGGGTCCGCTGGACCCTGAGGTCGTAGCGCGGATAAAGCGTCAGGACACGGCCATAACGCTCGCCCGCAACGCGCTGCGGTACCTGGTCTTCGTCATCGTCGCGCTCTTTGTCGTGGGCGTCTTCATGCGAAACGCGCTGCCCCCCATCGGGGGGGCGGCCATCCTCGCGGCGGTCATAGGCTTCGGGGCGCAGAGCTTCTTGCGCGACGTGATAGCCGGGTTCTCGATCATCTTCGAGGGCCAGTACAGCGTCGGGGACTTTATCGAGGTGCAGCCGCAGGGGATCTCCGGCATCGTGGAGGAGCTCGGCTTGCGCATGACCAAGATACGATCTCTCTCCGGGGAGGTGAGCTACGTACCCAACGGTGCCATGCAGGGGGTGACCAACTTCGTCTCGGGCCAGCAGCGCTTCAACGTCGAGGTGCA
>JALYGY010000166.1 GCA_030776865.1 Actinomycetota bacterium
ACGTCCCCCCGAGAACCCGCTGTTCATCGAGGAGAACAAGTGGCGGGCGACCCGCTACGGTCTCGACGCCCGACTGCACGACTTCTCGACCGGCCGCAGCGCAACCGCCAGGGAGGTAGTCCGACACCTCGTAAAGGCGCTACGCCCCGTCTCGCAGGACCTCGGCTGCGAAGCCGAGCTCGAGGGGGTGCTGGATATCTTAGAGGCCGGAACCGGCGCGGAAAGACAGCGCGCCGTCTTCACCAGTGGCGGCTCGACAAGGGCCGTCATAGAATACCTCGTGGCGTCGACGGCCTGAAAGGGGGCTTCAGGTTTCAGGTGCTTTTGGGATGTGGCTACGAGTCTCCGGTAGGCCCGAACTACTATACCTGACAGCTGACACCTGAAGCCTATTGACATGCTGACGCCGCGGCCACGCGGCCGAAGACCAGGGCTGCGGCGAGGCCGCTCGTGTATCCTCCCACCGACACGCCACCGACCTCGACGCCGGCGGCGTACAGCCCGGGAAGCGGTCGACCATCCGTCCGGCGCAGCACCTGGCAGCCTCTGTTCACCGCGAGCCCGCCTACGGTGTGGGTTATAGCTGGCGCGACCTCCACCGCGACGAACGGTGGAGCCTGCACGGGTGCGACCGGCTCGCTCCGCGGAGGTGCAAGTTCACCGCCACTTCCGCCGGCGACGGCGGCATTGTACTCATCCAGCGTACGGAGTACCTTCGCTCCGGGCACGCCCCGCCTGGCTAGTCGCTCCGCCAGCTCCTCCAGGGTCCCGGCTCGCAGAACGGTCCCCCCGACACGCCAGGCGGTCGCGACCATCTCTTCCACGGTGCGTTCCCGAACGCGCCCTCGAAGACCCGCCGCGTCCAGCACGTACCACGCCCGGAGGCCCGGTTGTCGCGCGGTAGCCCTTACGAGGGCGGTCTCCGACCAGTCGGCGGCCTCGTCGGCGTAGCGCTCGCCGTTGCGGTTGATCGCGACGGCGCAGCGGCCGTAGAGCTGGGAGACCTCGACGAACCTCTCCGGAGAGATGTCGGTGGGGGAAACGGGCAGATTCCGACCGTAGAACTCGTCAAGGCCAGCGCTCGCCAGTGCCCCGGCCTGCAGCGCCGCGAGAAAGCCGTCGCCAGTGCTCCAAGGGTGTGCCCGCAACCGCATCCTTCCCGGCCCATGGATTATGTGGCGCCCGACGAGTTCCGGGTTTGCTGCAAACCCGCCGGAGGCCAGGATTACGGCGTCCGCCTCCTGTGTTGACCGCTCTTCAGCCGAGACGGTCTGCGCGCCCGCTACACGGCCTCTGGAGTCCTGCGCGAGGCCGCCCAACGCCGTACTGAGGAGTATCCTCCCGCCGGCAGCGGCGATACGCTCAGCGAGCCCCGCCACCGTCTGCTGCGGATCCAACCGTACGCCAGTGGTCAGCGGGTTGCCCGTCTCACGCGTGAGAGCCGGACCGCTACGATCCTCGAGCCACTCGATGTCGGGCACAAGGCGCTCCAGGAGGAGCCTTTGCAAGGCGACCTCGCCGCCCGGAGCCTCCCGCCGGAACGTCCGCAGATCCCTGTACCCCCATACGTAGCCGCTGGAGTAGATAAATGACCCGCCGAGCCGGTCGCCTTTCTCCAGCAGGGTGACGCGTGCGCCCAGCTCGATGGCCCGGAGGGCGGCTACCAGCCCGGCGAGACCGCCCCCGGCTACGATGACCCGCAACGCGGCGGTCCTAGGTCAGCGAGAAGGTGGGCTTGTGCTCCACGTACTCGACGCTCACGCCCTCCGGCCCGCGAACGAAGACCGCCACGGTGTTGGGGCCCTCGACCCAGTCCTGTATCTCGAAGCCACGCTCCTCGGCCTCTCTGCGGTGATCTTGGGCGGAGTCCACCAGACAACCGAGGTGGTAGAGCATTCCCTGCGTCTGGACGCCGGCCGCGGAGGTGACGAAACGCAGCCGGTACTCCCCGGCCTTCACCGTCGCGGCGTTCTCCCCTGGCGCAAAGCCCATCTTGATGAAACCGTGCGCGGCCTCCGCCGGGACGGCCGAGCGCAAGACGAGCCCTTCGAGGTCGTAATTCGCGAAGTCCCCCCGTCCCGGAACCAGTGACAGGGGGAGACCCTCAGGACCGGTAAAGAGGAACCCGCCATCCCGCGACATGATGTCGGCCTCTGCGGGAAGGAGGGCGACGGCGGTCTCCGGGTCCGCAACTCGGATGTTTATGCGCTCTATGGGTCCCCGGGAGACCCCGGTACCTTCCGGGGCGTCGAAGAGGGTCAGCTTGCCGAGCCTGCCCCCGGCGCCGACCAGGGTGTAGCGGTCGGTGCGATCGACCACGTGAAAACCCAGGTGTAAGGTCAGGAAATCCGCGGCCGCATCCCTGTCAACCATGTACAGCGCTATGTGATCCAGCCTCTGTATCTTCACCTGCCCTCTCTCTTTATTGTGAGCGATCAACCCGCCTAGAAGATACCACGCACCAGATCCTTTCCTGCTAATTTCGGATCCTTTGTTACGCCAGGCTTCAACAGCGATAGAATCCACAGGGCAGTACGCCAGATGACGAAGGACTGATGTTGTTTCGCCAAGAGTCGTGCGTTGGAGAGCCCGGGAGCCAAGCTGCGAAGGTGCGTCCGATGATCGGGCCGGCTAAGAAGTCGTGAGCGAACACCGGAGAGTGCCTCTCTATTACCTGGAGCGCATGACCTACCCGCAGGTCGAGCGGCTCGCGACGCGCACGCCCCTGGCCCTGCTGCCCGTCGGCCCGCCGGAGGCCCACGGCCCGCACCTCCCGATAGGTACCGACCTGATCGCCGCCCGCGAACTCTGCGAGCGCGCGGCCCACGACCTCGCCACTCGCGGCATCGAGTGCCTTATAGCGCCCCTCCTTCCCTACTGCCTGGCGGAGGTCGCCGCCCCCTTCCCCGGAACCGTTACGGTGCGCCCGGAGGTAGTCGCTGCGCTCGTCGCCGATATCTGTGAGAGCCTGGCCCGCTCGGGCTTCCGACGAACCCTTGTGGTCAGCGGTCACGCAGAAGAAGAGAACCTGGCTGCCCTACAGGCTGGAGCCGAGCAGGCGGCACAGGTTGGGGCGATGGTGGGGGTCTCCCGATGGTACGAGAGCGCTCTTCCAGGAGCGTTACATCTCCTGGACGAGGAGCATCCGGAGTACGACGTCCACGCCGGGGAGTGGGAGACGGCGCTGGTACTGCTGCGGGCCCCCGAGCTGGTAGACCGGGCAGCCCTCGACACCCTCCCCCCGAACTGGGACACCCGTGACCTCTCCGAGCGGCGAGCCGCCGGGGCCCGGACGTTCCCGGAGCTGGGAGCGCCGGAAGCGTATTGCGGAGATCCTCGCCGGGCAACCCCCGCAACCGCAGAGAACCTCTACGCGACCCTCGGGAGATTCGTCGCGGAAGAGGCCGCCTCCCTATCGTGATCCCGCTGCTCAGCCGAGGGCTACAGCACAGCCGAGCGCTTGACGCCCGTAGCTCCACACCCGCAACCGCGCCATCATGCCCAACGGTTCGGCCACGATCTCTCCCTCCCCCGGCGCGCCCGAGTCGTCCGTCAGAGCTGCCGCTACGCGAGGTCTTCTACCCCAACACTCTCTCCGGTCAGAGTGCCCCGAAGCCAAGGATCGGCGACCCGCTAAGCCCTTTCCTCGCGGTATTCCTGGATGTCCTGGTAGACGGCATCGGGGAACTGGAGCTCGTTGTAGACGTTGCAGGCGTCCGGGTCGGCGGGGTTCGGGCAGATCGGGAAGTCCTGCTGCTCCTGCCACTCGAGAATGCGCTCGCGCCGCGGTGGGTTGTAACCCCTCTCCTCTACCTGCTGGGCCAGCGCGCGGGCCTCGTTCTCGTCGGTGTCGCCGTCCTTGGAGAGCCACTCTACCAGCTCGTCCTTATCCAAGAAGTGGTGGGCCACCATGGCGAAGGTAAGCCGCCCGTAGTGGCCGATGTCCTCTCCGTTATCTAGCGCGTCGAGCAGGTAGTTCATCATCGGGCTCTGGCGCAAGTCTTCAACGGGCATTGTTGGCGCTCCTTTCTACTCGCTCCGTTAAGGGTAGGAGCAATGTCCAAATAGACAACGACCAAAATGACGCCCCAGTTAGTCAGGCGGGCTGAGGGCCTCGCGCAAGAGGTCGGGCAAGACCTCCGCCGCCGGTCCCCGCAGGGCATAGTCGGCCCGCCGGGTAAGCGGCGTCTCGCTCGGGTTGATCTCTACTAGCGTTGCCCCGTGTTCGAGTGCCTCAAGTGGGAGCACGGCGGCGGGATAGACGAGGCTAGAGGTGCCGATCGAGAAGAGCAGCTCGCACCCTCGCGCCGCCTCGGAGGCGATCTCGAGCGCACCGGGAGGCAGCATCTCCCCGAACCACACCACGTCGGGTCTCAGGAACGCGCCGCAGCGCGGGCAGTGCGGAGGAACCGACCCGTCGTGCTCTTCCGGCTCGGCCACCTCGCCTTCTAACGAACACCTCGAGCGCAGGATGTTGCCGTGCAGCTCTACCACGTTCCGGCTGCCCGCCCTCGCGTGGAGGCCGTCCACGTTCTGGGTTACCAGGGCAAACTCAGGAATTCGGCGCTCGAGCTCCGCCAGCGCCTTATGTCCCGGGTTCGGCGTGGTCTCCCTTACGAGATCGCGCCGCCACTCATACCACTCCCACACGAGGCGGGGGTCTCTGGCGAAAGCCTCCGGGGTCGCGAGCTGTTGCGGGTCGTAGCGCTCCCAGAGCCCGGTCTGCGCCTCGCGGAACGTTGGCACCCCGCTCTCGACCGAGATGCCGGAGCCGGTCAGCACGACGACGCGCTCGGCGTTGCGGAGGGCCTGGATCGGGCCGGAGGGAAAACATTGCGCGCCGGCGTGGCTCAACCCGCAACGGCCCGGAGCAACTCCTTCGCCCCGCCGGAAGCCGGCACCTCGTGCTCCTCGCCGGAGGCCATATCCCGCAGCGTGCACACGCCCCGCGCGAGCTCCTCCTCCCCCAGGATCGCCGCGTAGGAGGCGCCGGAGCGGTCGGCCTGCCTGAACTGGCCCTTTGTGCTGCGCCCGGCGTAGTCGAGGTCGCACGCGAGGCCCTCCCCCCGAAGCGCGCTGGCCAGTTGCATGGCGGCGAGGCGAGCCTCGGGAACGAGGGTGACAAAAAAGACGTCGAGGGGGGTCGGCGCTTCGCGCGAGGCCGCAGCCAGAAGGATGCGCTCGATGCCGGTTCCGAAGCCGATCCCGGCGAGATCCGGCCCGCCGAGATCGGAGACGAGTCCGTTGTAACGCCCCCCGGCCCCCACCGTGTCCTGTGCCCCCAGAGCACTGCTCTTGACCTCGAAGACCGTCAGAGTGTAGTAGTCGAGCCCCCTGACAAGATGCTCGTCGACCTCATAGGGTATGTCCAGAGCCTCGAGACCTTCCTCCACCGCCGCGCGGTGCGCGGCGGCCTCCGGACTCAAGAAGTCCCCGACGGTGGGCGCCTCCGCGAGCAGCGCCTGGGTGTTCTCGTCCTTCGAGTCGAAGGTGCGCAAGGGGTTCGTCTCCAGCCGGGCGACGGAGTCGGGGTCGAGCTCGTCCCGGTGTCTCTGGAGAAAGGCGCGCAGCTCCGGGACATAAAGTCGACGCGTCTGTGTGTCGCCGAGGTTGTTCAGGTAGACCGTTTCGTCCCTGACGCCGAGTGCCTGGTGGAGGCCGTAGAGGAGTGAGATCACCTCGACGTCAACCAGCGGATCGGAGGATCCGAGTACTTCAACCCCGATCTGGGTGTGCTGCCGGTAACGGCCCCTCTGCTGCCGCTCCTGCCGGAACATCGGCCCCGCGTAGAACACCTTCAGCGGCTGGGCCTGCTTGTAGAGGCCGTGCTCGACGTAGGAGCGTACCGTACCCGGCGTGCCCTCCGGCCTAAGGGCCAGCTCCCGTCCGCCCATGTCTCGGAAGGTAAACATCTCCTTTTTGACGACGATGTCCGATGCCTCCCCAGCGCTCCGGACAAAGAGCTGCGCCTCCTCGAAGATGGGGGTACGAACCTCCGAGTAGTTGTAGCGGCGGAAGAATTCGCGGGCCGCTCCCTCGACGAAGGCCCACAGCTCGGCTCTCTCGTGCGGCTCCCGGCCCCCCGGGAAGACGTCGTAGGTGCCTTTGGGTCCGCCGTAGCCGCTCACGGGATGACCGGGGGCAGGTACGGGTTGGTCTTTAGCTCCTCCACGGCAAAGAGTATGGGTCCGTGGCCGGGGTAGAGGCGCGTCTCGTCCCCCCAGTAAGTCATGACCTTGCGTAGAGAGATTTCGATCTCCTCCCACGAAGCCCCCGGGATGTCCGTCCGGCCGACGCTCCCCGGCAGCACGAGGTCGCCCACGATCTGATCCTTCCCGACCACGAACGTAACCGACCCCCGCGAGTGACCCGGGGTGTGGATCACGTCCAGCCTCTGCCCGGCCAGGGCCATACCCTCGCCATCCTGCAGCGGCTCGTAGCCCATTACACCCGTCCTCTCGGCATCCTCGGGGTGCATATACACCGGGGCCCCGGTCCCCTCCCGGAGAGCGTCCAGGGCACCTGTGTGGTCGGCGTGACCGTGGGTTATGAGGATCGCCGAAACCGGGTTACGGGTGGAGGCCAGGATCCTCTCGGGCTCGCCCCCCGCGTCCACGATGATGTCGCCCTCGGGGGCGTGTATCACGTAGGCGTTGACCTCGAAGCCGTCCATGGAGACGATGACCTGCTCGATCTCGCTCAAAGACAGCTCCTAGTGCTCCAGGGGCGTGCCGTCGCGGGAGACCCGGTAGACGTCGTAGACGTCGGGGATGTTCCGGATCTTGCGCATGACCTCCTCGACGTGCTCGACGCTACCCGCCCTGAACGCGAACCGGCTGAGGGCCGTCCTATCCTCGATGGTATCCACCCGGGCCGAGAGGATGTTCACCCCGGCGTCGGAGATGGTCTTCGTTATGTCGCTGAGCAGGTGCGTCCGGTCCAGCGCCTCGACCACGAGCTCGACGGTAAAGAGCTTGCTCCCGCTCACCGTCCACTCGACCTCGACGAAGCGCTCCGCGCTGCGCGATTTCAAAGCCCGGGCGTTGGCGCAGGTTTCGGCGTGTACGGTGACGCCGCGCCCCAGCGAGACGTAACCGACGATGTCGTCCCCTGGCATCGGGGTGCAGCAGCGGGCCAGCCGCGTCAGGATGCCGCTCGAGCCAACGACCCGCACCCCGGTCTCCTCGTCCGTCCCGCTCTCGGGGAGCGGGAGCGGCACCAGCGCCGGGCTCTTTGTCCGGGGCTCCTCTTCCTCCTTCGGCTGGACGCGCTCGACGATGCGGTTGGTGATGTTCTCCGCCGAGAGAGTCCCCGCACCGACGGCT
>JALYGY010000167.1 GCA_030776865.1 Actinomycetota bacterium
ATACAGGAGGGCCTCTTCGAGGGCAAGCGCGAGTACGAGGTACCCGTCGTCGTCGACAACCCAGAGTACACCACAGCCGAGCTAGAGCAGATGAAGCCGACCGAACTTCAGGGCTCTTACCGCACCAACTACAGGGCGACCACCGATCAGGGCCAGACCCGGGTGGAGAACCTCAAGATCGCCTCCGCCGCCGTGAACGGCGCGTTTATAGCCCCGGGGGAGACCTTCTCGATGATAGATCACGTCGCCGGCCTCGATTACCACGAGACGCACGTTATCGTGAACGGCGAGGAGACCACGGCCGACGGCGGCGGCCTGTGCCAGGTTACCTCCACGCTCTACAACGCGGCCCTTTATGCCGGCCTCGAGGTGACGGAGCGCACGGCGCACTACTCGCAGTTGCCCTACATAAGGCCGGGGATGGACGCCACGGTGTGGTACGGCGATCTGGCGACGACGGCGGACGACCTGGACATGAAGTTCAAGAACACCACCGACGGCTTCGTGCTCCTGCAGGAGTACGTCTCCAGCGACGGCTACATCTACGCCAACGTCTACGGCGTCCCGGACAACGTGGAGGTAAGGATGTCCTCCGAGCCGCTCTACAGGTACGAAGACTCCTCGGAGTGGGTCACGTACTACACAAGAACCAGAAACGGTAAGGTCGTCTACGAGGACAAGTGGAACACCGAGTACGGCGCCCTGATAGACGACAAGGGGAAGAAGATCCCCACCCCCGACGTACCGGTGGCGGAGGTCGACGGGACCTACCTCGGACCTAGCTTCTGAAGGCTTCAGGTTTCAGGCATCAGGTAGTAGCTAATTCTCCTGTAACCTGAAACCTGCGACCTGATGCCTAGCCCTTCAGCGCCTTCTGTCCGTTGAGGACGTCTTCGGGGCTGCCGGGTGGCCGCAAGAGGTGCGCCTCGCCCCCCCAGAGCAGCACTTCGGCTGGCGCGGGGTGGCTCAAAAAGCCCAGGTTGCTCGCGGAGAAGCCGTAGGCGCCGCTGTAGAAGACGCCGATGAGATCCCCGACCTCCGGCTCGGTCAGCGAAATATTGGAGCCGAACATGTCGAGCGGCGTGCAGCAGGGACCGGCCACCGCCACACCTTCCTCGGGCACCCCGCTCATGCGGGTCAGGTTCAGGAGCGGATAAGATTTGCGGAACACCTGCCCCATGTTCCCCGTCGCGGTGAGGTGGTGGTTCATGCCGCCGTCGGTGACGACGAAGGTCTTTCCGCGCATCTGCTTTACGTCCACCACCCGGGTGACGTAGACGCCGGCGTCGGCCACGAGGTAGCGTCCCAGCTCGAAGAGGAAGCGGCACCGCTCGAGGCGCGGGTCGGATCGATACGTTCCGAGGAGCTGTTGAAAACCCTCGCCGAAGCCCTCCAGATCGAACTCGACCATCTTCTCGAAGTAGGGCACCCCGAAACCCCCGCCGAAGTCGATCATCTGTAGTGGTTGCCCGGCGTAATCGGCGGCCTCGAGCGCGATCTCGAGGATGTTGCGGCAGTGCTCGAGGAGCGGCTCGACCTCGAAGACCTGGGTGGCGGTGTAGACGTGGATGCCCCGCAGGATCAGCTCGGGGTGAGAGAGAGTCTTCAGGACCGCCCTTTCGAGTTCGGCCTGGTCTATGCCGAACTGCCCGACCGTCCCGCCCATCCGCATCTGGGAGCCCATCAGCTGGGTAGCGGGGTTGATCCTCAAGCCCACCCCGATCCGGCGCCCGGCGTGCCCGGCGATCGTCGCCAGGCGGTCGATCTCGTTCAGCGACTCCACGTTGTCCGCGAAGATGCCTTTATCGACTATCATCCTCAGCTCGTCGCCGGTCTTGCCGGGCCCGGCGAAGACGATGTCCTCGGGCGCGAAGCCCGCGGCCCGCGCCACAACAAGCTCTCCAGAGGAGGCTACCTCGCCGCCGGTTCCTACCTCCCTGGCTATGAGCTGGCACACCCCGACGCTCGGGTTGGCCTTCAGTGAGTACGAGACCTCCGTACCCAGAGCCTCCTTGACGCGGCTGACCCTCTCTACGATCATCTCGCCGTGGTAGAGGTAGAAGGGGGTACCGTGATCGCGCGCTATCTTGGAGATGGGGAGCCCCGAAGGGGCGAACTCGCCGTCGGCGGTGGAACCGCCGAAGCGCTCGGCCAGGTCGAGGGCCTTATCCGTTTGAGAAAGCATTGCTTATACCTTTGCGGTCGATCTTGCCGGAACCGGTCTTGGGCAGCTCATCCCAGATGACGATCTCCTTCGGCACCATGTACGGCGGCCCGTTCTTTATGACGTACTCGCGAACCCGTTCGACGGCGCCCCCGTCACGGGCGTCCTTGAGCGAGACGACCGCCAGGACGAGATGCCCCATCTCCGGGTCTGGCACCCCGAAGGCGCACGCCTCGTGCACGAGACCGGAGCCTATCAGGAGGTTCTCCACCTCCTCGGGGCTCAGGCGGTAGCCTTGGGACTTGATCATGGCGTCCTCGCGTCCGATGAAGTAGAGGTAACCTTCCTTGTCCCGCCTGACCGTGTCACCGGAGTAGACCACCCTCTCCACGTCCAGGAGTTCCGGGGAGGCCAGGGGGTTGGGACGGTACGCCTCCAGCGTCGCCTCCTCGTTGCCCCAGTAGCCCATCGCTACCGTTGGACCTCGGTGAACAAGCTCGCCCGGTTCCTCGGGGGCGCACTCCCGGCCTTCCTTGTTTATGACCAGGATCTCGGTGTTCGGGATGGCCTTGCCGATACAGCTGGAGCCGCGCTCGATCTCCTCCGGCGGCAAATAAGTGGAGCGGAACGCCTCCGTTAGGCCGTACATCAGGTAGATCTTCGTGCCCGAAGGCTCGAGCAACCTCCTGAGCTCGTCCAAGTTCGCCTGGGGTATCCGGCCACCGGTGTTGGCGATGTAGCGCAAACTTTCGAGAGGTTCCTCCTGGATAGCCTTCCCACTCCTGAGCAGGAGCGCCCACAGCGGCGGTACTCCGGTCACGCCCGTGATCTCGTGCCGCCTGAGACCCCGCAAGAGATCCCCCGGCAGCCGGGAGCGCTGCAACACGAGCGTCGCCCCCACCCGCAGGGCAGTGGTGAACTGACTCATCCCTGCGTCGAAGTTCAGCGGCAACGCCGAGAGGATCCGGTCCTCGCCCTTGTTCTCCAGGTACGTCGAGACGATCTGGGAGCCTACCACGATGTTGCGCTGGCTGGTAGCTACGCCCTTGGGCATCCCCGTGGAGCCCGAGGTGTAAAGGATCGTCCCGAGGTCGACCTCCGAGACCTGCCTCTCCTGCACAGGCCCATCCCCGTTCGAGAGCACCTCGGCGAGGTCCACTATAGTCCCGGCGACCTCCTCGCGCGGAGGGTCGCCTCTGTGAAAGGCCGTCCCCGGGGCCGTTCCGGGCTCCAGGTCGTCGAGCTTTGCGGAGTCACCGATCATGACTCGTATGTCGCAGTCCTGCGCCACGTACGCGACCTGCTGCGGCTTGAAGAGGGGATTTATGTTCACGTAAGCGGCGCCTGTTCGCGAGGCGGCCAGCATCGCCACTATGGCCTCCCAGGACTTCTCCATGTAGACGCCGATGCGGTCGCCTTTCTTCACCCCCGCCTCCTCCTGGAGCGCGGCGCACAAAGCTCTGCTCTGACGGTCCAGGTCCTCGTAGGTGTACTGGGCGTCGCCGTCGACGATCGCTACCTTGGAGGGGTCGCGCTCCACGGAGATGCGGAGCAGATCGTGGAGCGTGAACTCGGGATGGGTCATGCTCACCCGGTCTTGCTTGCCACCAGGGAGGCGATGGCCTCGACGGAGCCGAAGTTCTCCTCGTCGAACTCCTCGTCTTCGACCATGATGTCGAACCTCTCCTCGAGAAACGTGACCAGCTCCACCGTCTGCAGCGACGTCAGGACGCCGTTCTCTATGAGCGGCTCGTCGGGGGGGACCTCGCGGCCTCCCGTCACGTTATCCCGGAGCCACCCCTGTATCTCGGCGGCCGCGTTCTCGGTGCTGACAGCCATTAAGTACCTCCCATCTACTATCTGACCCAGAAACTCGCTTCCCCGTCGCCGGTGGTGTACGACCAGTTGGTGGGATCCAGGGCCGCCTTGTGCAGGCCGTGATCTTCGAACTTGACCAGCAGCGTGTGGCGTCTGCCTTGGCGGGGGAAGAAGCCCAGCCGCCACACATCCTTCGCCCGGGGCGAGGTGGGCGATTCGAGGAACCTATACCGGATGATGTACACCCCCGCCTGCGAGAAGTGCCTGATCACACCCCTCAGCAACGACCGGGCCACGTCACCCCTCCCAGGAAGCGTCGTGAGGTCGAGCACGTAGCCGTTATACCCGTCCACGGTCACGCGGAGCACGGCGTAACCCAGGAGTGCATCCCCGTCCCTCACGCCGAGGACGGTCACCGGAGATTGGGGGGAACCGGGACCGTAGCGCCACCGCAAGAACGCTGAGTCCTTCTCCGGCACGCAGGGCAGAGTGGCGGCGACGCTCTCGAACAGCTCGTCGAAAGAAGCGTCGAACCCGTCGAGCACCTGCGCCTCCGGACCTTCCTTTGCGAAGATGCTGCCTAAAACTCCGTCGAGTGCCCTGAGCCCCCAGCTGGGGACTTTCATCACCGGCTTGAGCGGAGCGGGAAGCCTCGGGAGCTTGGACACCTCCAGGATCTTCGCCGCGTAATGCAGTTTGCCAACCTCCTTGGCCCCCAGCCGCGTTTCGACCGCCACCGCCTCAGGCACCTGGTCGCAGGAGACGCAGTTCTCGGCGGTGCGGAAGAAGCGACGCATCAGGGAGAGCGCGTGGAAGCCGTGTCCGGGGAGCACCTGGTAATCCGCGGGCGTATGGGCGACTACTCTGTGCCCGTCTATCCGGTAGAACTGGGGCACCGCCGCCAGGTGTCCCACCACCTCGCCCCCGTCGGTGGCCAGTATCCAGCGGTGCATCTCGTCGGCCAGAGGATGGGTCCCCAGCCAGCGCCAGACGCGGGCGTGCCAATCGACCTCGTAGGCCTCCGGGTGGTCGGGGTAGATGAGCGTGCGCAGCTTATCTACCCCGCGCTCGAGATCGGCATTGTCCAGCGGCCGTACTGCTATCTTCGTCGCTCGGGCCGTGATCGCCTCCGGTTCTTCGCTCTTTCTGCTACCTTGGTGCGCGACTTCTCCCCGGCTGCGCCGCGTACCGCCCGGTTTCAAGAGACAGAGTGTAAAGGAGCGACCTGGTAAAGTCCAAGCGGGGAGACGCAACGGCGAGGGTCCGCTCATCACCCACACGCGGTTAAAATCCTCAAAGGGGTTGAAGGTTTGCCCACTCGCCGCGATAATTAGCCATTGCGCGCCGCTGCGATACGGCAGCGGGGCAAGTCGGTACCGCGGGAGGGGCGGATACTGTGAGAGAGACGACAAGAAGGGACGGCCCGTTCGCCGTCCGCAAGGTATACAAGCGCAGGACCGCCGCGCCGGCGATGAAGCAAGGACGGGGCCGAAAGCCTGACTATCTCCGGAGGCGCAGGAGCGCGATCCTCGCGTTGCTCGCGGGCGTCGTGCTGGTCGTGATCGCCGTCTGGTTCTGGGAGGGCGCGGGCGAGATCCGTCGTGGTATCCGGGTCGGCGAGGTAAGCGTGGGCGGGATGACCAGGGATGAGGCTCGCGAGGCCGTCGAGCAACACGCCGCGGACGCGTTCGAGGAGATCCGCTTTGGCGACGGGGTGTTCTCGGTGCCCGGCGAGAGGCTCGGCGTAGAGGTGGATGCCGCCTCGGCCGTAAGAGAGGCCTACTCGGTCGGACGCGAGGGTTGGGCGGGCAAGCGCGTCTTCGACGTTCTGCGGGCGTACCTGGGAGGGATCCGGATAGACTCCGACGTCGAGTACAGAGAAGAGGTCGCCCGGGGCGTTCTGGAGAACGTGGGGCGCGAGTTCTACGAGAAGCCGCAGAACGCCACCTTCCGCGTGAGAGACGATGGGCAGGTCGAGGTCCGAGCGGCGCGGCAGGGGCGCGTCCTGGACCGGGAAGAGACGCTGGCGAACCTGGATCGGGCGCTGGCGGATATGAGGAGCGAGGTCCCCATCGCCGCGGATTACACGAAGCCCGAGATCTCTACCGAGGAGGTCGAGGGGCTCAAGCCGACGGAGGTCATCGGGGAGTACCGCACGGATTTCCGTTGGGACTCGAACCCGAGCCGCAAGGCCAACATGAGGCTCGCCGCCGGGGCTGTAAACAACACGCTCTTGGCGCCGGGCGAGGTGTTCTCGTTTAACGAGCTGACCTCGGAGCTGGACTACGCCCAAGCCAAGACCTTCTCGGACGGCGGCGTGGCTTACGCCAACGGCGGTGGGCTCTGCCAGGTCTCCTCGACGCTGTACATGGCGGCCCAGTACGCGGGGCTCGAGAGCGTCGAGCGCCACCCACACTACGCCGTGCTGCCCTACATAAAGCCCGGCTTCGACGCGACGGTCTGGTTCGGCGAGCCCGGGA
>JALYGY010000168.1 GCA_030776865.1 Actinomycetota bacterium
CCGGGTGAGCTCTCCCAATTCCTTGTAGAAGCGGTGTATGTTCGACTCCTGTTTGCGGCCGGCGGGATCCATATCCGTCGAGCCGCCACCCCTGGGGTGGGGCATGTTCGGGCGCACGTCCACCTCCCGGAAGCCGTTGGCTTTGATCTCTTCACCCTCTTCGGGGCTCGCCAGCGGCGAGACCACGAAATAACGGAACCTCTCGGCGTCCAGCACGGCCGCCCCGTACGGCTCGTACTCGTCCAGGATCAGGGTCAGGGGGGCCACGTAGGGATCGCCCCACCGGAACGACTCCGGGATATCGACGTGCAGCCGGTAGACCTCGAAGAACCCATCCTCCGCCGCGAAGACGGCGAGCGTGCGGGCGCGAGGATGCGTCTCTTCTTCGAAGAACTCCCGGACCCGTCTCTGCAGCTCCTCGGGCACCCCTTCGTCGTTCATGGCGTCTCTAAGCCGGACGAGGTACGCCCGCTCCTGGTTCTCCGGGATGGCTGGGTTCACGCTCGAGTACGCCGAGAACAGGGGCCCCGGATGACCCGTCACGGTAGCTATCGCCTGTCTGAGATCTCGCGCCATTCTTCGAACACCCCTGATCGATCGTCCTGTACGGAATGGGTCCAACAGGAATTCCCCAGGTCCCCCTCGCGTAAACATCTCTCTTAGCGGCGCGCTCCGGATCGTGCTAGCCTCACCCCTAGAGCGCGGCGTGAGGAGGCGAAGGGTTGATCTCGCACGACGAATACCCGCTCCCCGAAGAACTGGCCCGCCACGCCCGCAGGGGTGGGTTCGCGTCCGACGAGCTGCGCCGGGCCTGCGGGGAGGCGGGGGAGGGGCTCGGTCGAGAGGACGCGAGGGAGGCCAGGTTCCGGACGGCGGCGGAGATGGTGGACCTCTGGCATGGGCTGGACCTGCCCGCCTGGGAGGCGCCCTACGTGCTGCGCGACGCGCGCCTCGGGTACCTGAAGGGCTACGAACGAGCCCTCGTCTCCGGCGAGCTCTCCGAAAGGTGGATCGCCCGCGCCTCCTCCTCGCGCTGGGGCGAGGGGTGGCAGGAGAGGCTCGCGGCCGCCCGCGAGAGGGCCAGATAGCCGTTAGCGCTGGGCCAATGACACGAGGTGACCTCTCGGCGGTAGAGGGACTCGTGACCGCCGACTTCGTCGTCTACGGCACCGGGGCGACGGTCGAACCATCGAGACCCATGGCCTCGAAGCTTTCCGAGAGTGGCTTCGTTGGTACCTCCGCGCCGAGCTTCGGTGGTCGGACTTCGATGGTTGCGTGCTACCATCCAGAGTTCAAGAGACTATTTCAGGAGGCGGTTTCTCCGGATGACGCCAAGACTGTACAACACCCAACGATGCCCCTACGCTCGGCGCACCAGGATAGTGCTCTTTGAGAAAGGGATAGATTTCGACGTTCATGAGGTCGACCTCAGTAACAAGAGCGAGGAGTTCTTGAGCGTTAGTCCCTACGGGAAGGTTCCGGTGCTCGCCGTAAACGGGCTCTCCCTGTATGAGTCGAACGTCGTGAACGAGTACCTCGACGAGATCCATGAGACTCCCCGGCTAATGCCGAGAAATCCCGAAGCAAGAGCATTGGCGCGCTCTTGGATGGCCTTCGCCGATGACTATTTCTTCCCTTTCGTCTTGAGGGTGCGCCTGGGCTCCCAAAGGGGATTCTCTGAGGAGCAAATCCAAGAATCCAGAGAGAAGCTCGTAGATGCGCTATCTCGTCTGGAGTACCAGTTGGAAGGCAAGGAGTATCTAGTCGGAGAATATACGTTGGCCGACATTGCCCATGCTGGGAACTTCCACCGCCTGCGAGAGTTGGCCGAGAGGGAAGATGTACCCTTGCAGAAGTATCCCAATGTGGTGGCCTGGATGGAGCGGGTAGAGAGCCGGGAGAGCTACAAGGCGGCGATCTGAGAGTCTTAGCGGCGGTCGGCGCCGGAACCTCGTGAGATTCTCAGCACTCCTCCTTGGCGTCGTCGCAAGCCTTGACGTGCTCGAGGTTGTCCCTTAGGAGCGACTCCCCGAGCCTGAGCACCTCCAGAGCCCGCTCGTCCGCCACGGAGTAGTAGGCGTTGCGGCCCTCGCGCCGCACCTGCACGTAACCGCACCAGGCCAAGCAACGCAGGTGGTCCGAGACCCGGGGCTGCGGCGCTCCCAGCTCCTCGACCAGCTCCCCGACCTTCATCTCGCCCCGCTGCGAGAGGAGCAAGAGTATCGAGAGCCGGGTCGAGTTGGCGAACCCGTTGAAGAACTTGGCGAGGAGGCACAGCTCCTCGCTCTCGCGCCCCACCGCTATGCCCGACAAGGACTGCGAGCTAACTACATTTTCTTGCACGACCCGCTCCTTCCACGTCCCCAACTACTATACACCGCTTCGTCCCCAGACGTATACGCTATAGCGGTTATTTCTGTTAGATGCCCGGGATGCCGCAAGGGTTACCACGCAGAGATGGCCGTTCCCAGCTCGAAGGGAGATCCGGTCGAGGCTTTGAGAGCGATTCAGAAGCCACCGCCGCCGAAATCCCCACCGCCGAAGTCTCCTCCGCCCCAGTCACCGCCACCCCAGTCTCCTCCGCCCCAGTCGCCGCCGGCCCCCCAGTCTCCTTCTCCAAAGCCTTCGCCCGGGACGCCGCCCATATACACGTAGTCGTGGTCGAGGGCCTCGAAGATCAGGAGGGCCGTGAGCCAGTCGGCCCCGATAAAGCCGTAGCGGGCGTTCTGGAGCTGGTACTCGTACTCCCGGAGACGCTGGCGCTCGTAGGGGTCCATCAGGTGTTCGTTGGCTTTTGCGCGTTCGAGACGTGCCTCGAGCTCCTTGAGCTTCTCCTCACCCTCGCGCCGCTGGCGATCCGCCTCCGCCGCGGCCGCCTTGAGGGTGCCTAGGGCTCGCATGACCTCCCGGGAGAGGGTTACTGCTTCTTCTAGCAAGGAGCGTGCCGCGGCGAAGCGCCCGGAGGCCTCCGCCCGCCCGGCGCGTTCGATGCAGCCTGCGGCGTTTCGCAGGCCCGAGGAGAGCTCTTCGGGAGAGGGGGCTCCCTCCAGCGCGGCGGGGCCCCACCTGCTCAACTCCTCTGCGTGAGCCCGACGGTACTCTTCGAGTGTCTCTTGCGCGCGGGCGAGCTCGCCCTCGGCGGAGGAGCGTTCCTCCGGGAGCGCGGCGCGCGCGGCTACTTCATCCTGCAGCGACCTCTGGCGTTCGCGGGCCTGCTCCGTAAGCCCCTCCACCGCGGCGAGGGCCTGGCGGGGATCGAACTCATCCCGCCGCGCTGCGCGACCGGCCGCCTCCCTCGCCAGCCGGTCGTACTCCGGGCGCAGGTCCTGGGGCTCCACGTAGACGCCCGCGGCGCGCGCCTCTTCTTCGGCTTTCCCGGTGCTACTTATCTTCTCCGTCGCTGCTCGCAGTTTGCCGTCGAGGGCCTCGTCGGCGGCGCGGTAGTCGTCTATGATGGTCTCGGCCAGATGCAGTTTCTCGAGCGCACCTTCGAGGAGCCGGCGGCCATTCTCCATCCTCTCGCGGGCGACGGTGGGCTCCGAGGTGAGCCGGGATGCAGCCTCGTTGAACTCTCCTCCGAAACCGGCCGAACGGGTGTCCTCGATCAGGGCCTCGACCCGCCCCTCCGTCTCCTGGTCCAGAAGCGGCCGCTGGGCCTCAAGGTAGCCGCCAACGAGACGCTCCTTCTCGTCGAACTCGTTTATCCTGGAGGTGAGGTTGGCGAACTCCTCCTCGGCGGACCGGCGTTCGTCTTCGAGGTGCTGCCTGTTCCGGCGCCGCGTCCGCAAGAGGATGGCCACCCCGGCCAACACCGCCAGAAGGAGGAGGATAGCGCCCGCCGGCAGACCGCCCGCGTTGGGATCGCCCTGCTGTGCGACGGGCTCGCCCTGGATCTCCTCGGCCCCCTCCACGAGCCCCGCGGCGAAGTCCCCGTTCTGGAAGTCCGGAACCATCGCCTCATAAACGTCCTGCTCGGAGGTCCCGTCTATGTTCGCCAGCTGGACCCAGCCGTCGTTCGGGGCCACCACGATGACCCCGGCATCCTGCGGGACGTCCCCCTCGCGGGCCTCCTGCCTGAGCAGATCACGCCGGGCTTCTTGGCTCTCGACGCCCGTGTCCGGCACCAGAAAGGCGTAGAGTGGCTGACCAGCCTCCTCTTCGGTCTGGTCAAAGGCCTCCTGTACCTGCTGCTCCTGGGGGTCGCTGAGGACGCCGGCTTCGTCGTAGACGGTGTCGGAGCCCTGAGCCGCCACGCCCGGCGCGAGAATTGCCGCCGGTACAGAGAGAAGCAGCACTATGAGCAGGAACCTGACGACCATCCTCCCTCCTTACTAGACCAGCTAATTATACGTTCAGAACCTCGGAAGGATTCGGGAGCGCGGCGTTCCGCCCCCCGGGCCGGGTAGGAAGGTAAGGCGCCAGACATCAGGAAGTGAGGAAGATAGTGAGCGAGACGAGCAAGAGGGAGAGTCTTCCTCTCGCCTAGAGGCCTCCGAGGGGCCGAGGAGAAGCGTCGGGTCGTGAGGTAGATGGAAGGGCGGGAGGCTCCTAGCCTCCCGTCCGACCGCTGAAGGCGGTTCGGGCGGCTGCGAGGTCCCACAGGGCGTGCCCCACGCTCTTGAAGACGACCGTGCCTTTCGGGCGTTCTGAGGCGCGGAGCGCGTCCTCCAGTGACGTAGCGCTATTCCACTCGAAGGCGCCTACTCTTTTTGCCTGGATCAAATCCCCCGCCTCCTCTCTCGCGCCCTCCAGGGTATCGACCACGACGTTAGATCGAGATACCAACTCTGCCGGAAGCTCTGCCGCCTCGGGCTCGAAAGAACCCACGGCCGCAACGAAGATGCCATCCGGCACCTCCCCCGGCAGCACGGGCTCCCGACTCGTCGTGGCGGTTACCATGAGGCTCACCTCGTCCAACGTTTCTTTGGGATCTTCTACCACCCGCGCCTCTACCCCCAGATCCTCTGCATGTTTGCCTAGCGACGCCGCCCGTTCGGCGGTGCGGGAGGTGATAAAGACCCTCCCTGTCCCGAGGCCCTCGCGGAAAGCTTCGAGGTGAGCGCGGCCCTGGGTGCCGGCGCCGACGATCAGGAGCGGCCCCTCGGGATGGGGAGCCAGCTCCCTGGCGGCGAGAAGGGAGAGCGCCGCCGTGCGCCGGGCGGTGAGGACACTGCCGTCCAGGATCCCGAGCCTGCGGCCCGTCGCGGCCTCCATCACGACCACCTCGCCCTGTATGGTCGGAAGATCGCGCTCCGGGTTGCGCGGGTGCACCGTGACGAACTTGATGATGGCGAACGCCCCATCGGCGGCGGGCATGGCTAGCAGGACGCCGCCCTCCGGCAGAGGGAGCGACATCCTGGCCGGAGCACGGACCTCGCCGGAGGCGCGCTCGAGCGCCATCTTTCGGATGGACTCGACCAGATCCGCGTAAGGCAGCCGTGCTCCGGTCTCCTCTGGGCCGAGAAACCTCACAGCTAACCTCGCGCGGCGGCGTCTCTCAGGCGAGCCGGAGAGAACAGGTCTATAGGGTGGCGGGTAGACCCTTCGCTGGTCAGATCCGCGAGTATCTCGCCCACGACGCTGCAGAACTTGTAGCCGTGCCCCGAGAACCCGCAGGCTATCGTCACCTGCGGATGGTCAGGGTGTGCCGAGATCACGAAGTGCAGATCCGGGGTGTTGGTGTACATGCAGGCCCTCGCGTCGAGGCATCGGCCCGCGAGATCCGGGACGTACTCCGCCAGGTAACCCCGGATAAAGTCTATCTCTTCCCGGCGGACCTCTCTGTCTATCGTCTCGGGGGTAGTGGGGAGGCCACCGGCCCGGAAAAAGGCTATCTTTATGCCGCGGTCGTCATCCTGTACCGGGAAGCCGTAGAACATGTTGCCGTCGTCCGGCTCCCAGATAAAGATCGGGAAGCGGTCCGGCCGGAAAGGCTCGAGGCTGCTCGTCGGTTCGAACCAGTACATCACCTGCCGCTCAACCTCGAGGGGGAGGCCCAGATCCGCGAGCAGCTGCGGGGCCCAGGCGCCGGGTGAGATCACGAGCCGCTCCGCCTCGTAGGAGGCTGTGGGTGTCTCGACCCAAACCCCCTCCCCCGAGGCATCCCACGAGAGTACCGGTTCCTCGAAGCGGAGGTCGGCGCCGAGAGCTTCCGCCCGGTCGAGGTGGGCCTTTACGCTCTCCTCGGGGCGTACGAAACCCGCCCTCTCCTCGTAGAGGGCTACGGTCTCGGGGTCGGGGGAGAAGGGGGGGAAGCGGTCTCTGATCTCCGCGGCGTCGAGCAGCTCGTAGGGCAGTGCGTGTTCCTCGGCGCACCGCACGCTCCCCGCGACGAGCTCGCCCTCGCGGCGACCGATCATCAGCCCACCCGTGAGCGTCATAAGCTCCTGGCCGGTCTCACGCTCCAGTCGCTCCCAGAGCTCGTAGGCGCTTTTTAGGAGCGGTACGTAGGCCGGGTCCTCGAAGTAGGCTTGGCGGATAATGCGCGAGCGGCCGTGGCTCGAGCCCCGGTCGTGAGCGGGGAAGAACTTCTCCAGCCCGAGGACCCGCTTCTTTCGTCCGGCGAGCTGGTAGGCGGCGGCGCTCCCCATCCCTCCGAGGCCGACGACGATAGCGTCGTAGATCAAATGCCGCCCCTCTCCACCTCCGGCAGCGTGTACTCAAGGTCGGCGGGCAGATCGACGATGTCCATCTGGGCCTTCTGCAGCCTGCCGGCGTAGTCCCAGTTCATCGCTTGCCAGCGCGTGAACTGGTCGAGAACCCATATTCCCGAGAGGCGGCTGCCGTTGCCGCTCTTTCCGTTGCCGCCGAAGGGCAGGTGCGCCTCGGCCCCGCTGGTGGAGTTGTTGACGGAGAGCATCCCGGCGGTGTTGCGCTCCCGGAAGCGGAGGGCGTTCTCGGCGTCGCGGGTGTAGATCGCGGCGGAGAGCCCGTAGCCGTGGTTGTTCGAGAGCTCGATAGCCTCCTCAAAGGTCGAGAACTTGGCGACGCCGACGATGGGGCCGAAGGTCTCTGTCTTGTAGAGTTCGTCCTCCATCGTGACGCCGTCCACGATGGTCGGGTGGCAGTAGATGCCGGCCTTCGGGTCGCCGACAAAGCCATCTCTCGGGTTGTCTTTGGTTATCCTGCCGAGCCCGGTGGAGCCGTAAAGGCCGTGGTGGCTCTCTATGAGGTCGAGCCAGCTTAAGAAACGCTCCTGAAATCGCTCGCTGAGCATCGGGCCGTAGAGGACGTCCTCCATCGGATCACCGATCTTGGCCTCCTTTACCGCCCGGTCGAAGCGGGAGATAAACTCGTCGTGCACCGACTCGTGGACGATGGCCGTACCGAGCGAGGTGCACCTCTGCCCGGCGGTGCCGAAGCCGCTGAAAAGAGCGCCCTCGACCGCCAGATCCAGATCGGCGTCGGGCATGACGACGAGCGGGTTTTTGCCGCCGAGCTCCAGGCACGGCGACTGCAGGTGCCGCCCGCAGAGCTCGCCGATCTTCTTCCCCACCTCCGAGGATCCCGTAAAGCCGACCTTGTCCACCAGGGCCTCCTCGAGCGCCCGCTCGAGGCCCTCGAAGGCAACCGGGCCCTCGGTTTGGACGACGTTGAGGACGCCGTCGGGTAGACCACCGTGGATAAAGAGCTGGGCGAGGGCGTCGCCGATGGCGGGGGAGTACTCGGCCGGCTTCCAGACGACGGCGTTGCCGCACGTTATGGCGGGGACCATGTACCAGGAGGGGACGGCGACGGGGAAGTTGCCGGCGGTGATGATCGCCGCGACACCAATGGGCATCCTGAAGGTGAAGAGCTGCTTGTTCGGCATCTCGCTCGGAACGGTCTGGCCGTAGAGCCTACGGCCCTCGCCGGTAAAGAAGTCGCAGGTGTCTATGATCTCCTGCACTTCGCCTAAAGACTCGACGTAGGGCTTGCCAATCTCGCGGGTGACGAGGCGGGCCAGCGCCTCCTTGTTATTCTCGACGATGCGCCCCACTCTTTGCACAACTCGCGAGCGGATCGGGGCCGGCACGGCCGCCCATTCCTTTTGCGCCTCGCGCGCCGCCCGGCAGGCCTCGACGAACGTTCCGGCGTCGCCGAGGAGAACCTCCGCGACCGTCTCGTCGGTGCGCGCGGGGTTGACGGAACCGAAGCGGCCGCCCGGCGCGTCTTGCAGCGTCCGACCGCCCACTATGGAAGCGACCGTGCGGGCCGCGGATACGGTCTCGTCTCGGGTGTCGGTGGTGCGCATGTGCATACCTCCTGGGAGCTCCCTTCCGATCTCTTGCCATCCTACACCATGGGTCGGGGTTCCTCTTGATAAAATCGGGTAAAGTTGCGACGGAGCGTCAACCACCGCGTGGGGTCATAAGGAATGGGAGTATTAGACAAGGTCATAGCAGAGTCCGTGCCCATCATCCCGCGGCCCATCGTTCGCAGGATCTCGCGTCGATACATCGCGGGCGACACTCCGGACGAGGTGGTGAGGTCGGTCCGGGACCTCAACGAGCAGGGCTGCGTCGCCACGATAGACGTGCTCGGCGAGAGCACCGAGAGCAAGGCCGACGCCGCCGCGAAGCTCCGCGACTACAAGAAGGTCATAGACGCCATCGAGGCGAACGACCTCGAGTCGGGGATCTCGGTGAAGCTCACGGGGCTGGGGCTCACGCTCGACGAGGAGTTGTGCCGGGCGAACCTGGAGGAGATCGTCTCATACGCCGCCCGTGTGGGCCGCTTTGTCCGGGTGGACATGGAGGACTCGCCCTACACGGGCGTCACGCTGGAGATGGTCATCGATCTGCACGAGAGGTACGAGAACGTCGGGGCGGTGATCCAGGCTTACATGAGGCGCAGCCTCGAGGACGTCGCCCTCCTGACGCGGGCCGGCGTCTCGGTGCGGCTGTGCAAGGGCATCTACGACGAGCCCCGACGAGTAGCCTACAAGGACTTCGACACCGTCAGGGAGAACTACAGGCTGCTCCTGGAGGAGCTCATCAGGGGCGGCTCCTACGTGGGCATCGCCACCCACGACGAGTTCCTGGTCTGGCACGCCCTCAGGCTCATCCACCAGCTCGACGTGCCCAAGGGTCGCTACGAGTTCCAGATGCTCCTCGGGGTGGACGAGGAGCTCAGGGGGATACTGGTCGGGGCCGGGCACAAGCTGCGGGTCTACGTGCCGTTCGGGGAGGACTGGTACGAGTACTCGAGCAGGCGCCTCAAGGAGAACCCCAAGATAGCCGGCTACGTGGCCAGGGACGTGGTCGGGAGCCTCAAGAGCGCCGTAAAGGGAAAAGGAGGAGAGTAAGAAGATGGGACTCATCCCGTACAAGAACGAGCCGGGCCTCGACTGGTCCGACGAGGCCAACGTCAAGGCGATGCGCGCCGCCCTCGATGAGGTGGGCAACTCCCTCGAGAAGAGTTACCCGCTGGTCATCGGCGGCAACAGGGTAGAGACCGACGGAGAGATCGTCTCGGTCAACCCGGCGAACCCCTCGCAGGTCGTCGGGCGCGTCGCCGCCGCGGGCGAGAGCGAGGCGGATATGGCGCTCGAGACCGCAAGGGAGGCCTTTGAGTCGTGGAGCCGTACCCGGCCGGAATCAAGGGCGCGCATACTCTTGCGGGCGGCCGCTACTATGCGCCGGCGCAAGTTCGAGCTGCTCGCCTGGCACGTCTACGAGGGGGCGCCGCCCTGGGCCGAGGCCGACGCGCAGCTCGCCGAGGCCATAGACTTCCTCGAGTACTACGCCCGCGAGATGCTCCGCATAAAGGACGGCGTGGAGATCTACTCCGTGCCGGGCGAGGAGAGCCGCTACTTCTACCAGCCGATGGGGGTAGGGGTCATCATCGCGCCGTGGAACTTCCCCGTGGCGATCCTCACGGGGATGTCCAGCGCCGCAATCGTCGCCGGCAACACCATCGTCATGAAGCCCTCGGAGTACACCTCGGTCCTCGGGTCGAAGGTGATGGAGATCTTCGAGGAGGCCGGGGTACCCCATGGCGTCGTGAACTTCCTGCCGGGGTACGGGGGGGAGATCGGGGACTATCTGGTTACCGACCCGAGGACGCGCTTCGTCTCCTTTACCGGCTCGATGAAGACGGGTCTGAGGATCAACGAGCTGGCCGCCAGGCAGATAGAGAACCAGCGCTGGGTCAAGCGCGTCATAGCCGAGATGGGCGGCAAGGACGCCATGATCATCGACGACTCCGCCGACCTCGACGCCGCAGCGCAAGACATAGTGACCAGCGCCTACGGCTACGCTGGCCAGAAGTGCAGCGCCGCCTCCCGCGCCATCCTGCACGCCGACGTCTACGACGAGGTTCTGGCCAGGGTCGTCGAGAAGGCGAAGGCCCTGAACGTGGGCGTCCCCGAGAGCGTGGACGTCGGGATGGGCCCCGTCATAAGCGAGCCGCAGTTCGAGAAGGTCTCGAGCTATATAGATGTCGGCAAGGGGGAGGGCGAGCGGCTTTTGGGCGAGGATCCCGGCGACCCCGAGAAGGGCTACTTCGTGCCCCCGACCCTCTTCGAGGTGGACCAGAAGGCGAGGGTGGCGCAGGAGGAGATCTTCGGCCCCGTCCTCTCCGTCATACGAGCCCGCGACTTTGAGGACGCCTTGGCGATAGCCAACGACAACCCCTACGGCCTCACCGGCGGCGTCTACTCTAGAAGTAGGGATCACCTGGAGCTGGCCCGCCGGGAGCTCAACGCCGGCAACGTCTACTTCAACCGCAAGATCACGGGCGCTCTGGTCGGCGTCCAACCCTTCGGAGGCTTCGGCATGAGCGGCACCGACTCCAAAGCCGGCGGCCCGGATTACCTGCCGCTGCACATGCTCGCCAAGACCGTCGTCGAGAGGTTCTAGCTACTCCGAAGCCCTAACTCCCCTGTGGGCGCGCTCGAACCTCCCGGAGAGGACGGTTGCGGCCTGGATCACGGGGCTCAGCGCCGGACCGTAGGGCGGGGCGTAGGCGAGGTCGAGGTTGATGAGGTCAGGGTAGGAGAGCTTGCCCCAGATCGCCGTGGCGCAGATGTCCGTGAGCTTGGCCGCGCCATAACCGGCGGCTTCGGCCCCGATCAGGCGGCCGCTGGCTCTGTCCGAGATCAGCTTGAGGAACACCTTCCCCACCCCAGGGTAGTAGCTCGCCCGGTCCGCGGATTCTATGGCAGCGCTGACCGTCTCGAAGCCCGCCTCTTCGGCCTCCTCCTCGGAGAGGCCGGTCTTGCCGACCCCGAGGTCGAAGACCTTGAAGATCCCGGTGCCAACGATGCCGGGGAACTCCAGGGTGTCCTCGCCCCTCGCGGCATTGGTGCCGGCGACGCGGCCCATCTGGTTGGCCGTGTCGCCCAGAGGCACCCATGCCGGCTCCCCGCTCACCAGGTTGACCGTCTCCACGCAGTCACCGGCAGCCCACACCTCCGGCAGATTCGTCCTCATGTGTTTGTCCACCCGGATCGCACCGGACGAGCCGATCTCCACCCCAGCCTCCCGGGCCAGATCGACGCGCGGTATAATGCCGACCCCCACGACGACGAGGTCCGTCTCCAGCTCCCCACCCCCGAACCTCACGCCCCGGACGCGCCCTTCGCCCGTAAACTCCTCGACCCCAGCCCCGGCGTAGACGCGAACGCCGTTCTCCTCGATGTGCCCCTCGACCCTCTCGGCGACCTCGGGACCGTACGCTAGCGCTACCCTCTCTTCGGCCTCGATCAGGGACACCTCCATCCCGAGCCGGCGCAGGTTCTCCGCCACCTCGAGCCCGATGTACCCGCCACCCACCACGACCGCCCGGCTCGGAGAGCGCTCCTCCATGTATCTCCTTATCTCGTCCGAGTCCGTAAGAAAGCGGAGCTTGAAGATCCCCTCGAGGTCGGCTCCGGGGATCGGCGGGAGGACGGCCTGCGCGCCGGTGGCGATGATGAGCCGGTCGTAGGCGTCCTCGAACGTCTCATCACCTTTTAGGTTGCGCACCGAGAGTCTCTTGTTCGTGGGATCTATCCTCTCGACCCGGTGGCGTACGCGCACCTCGATGTCCTTCTCGGCGAACTGCTCGGGCGTGCGCGCCACGAGCTCCTCGCGCCCCTCTACCACGCCGGAGAGATAGTAGGGCAAGCCACACTCGCTGATGGAAGGCTCGGGTTCCTCCTGGTAGACCACGACCTCAGTCTCCTCGTCCACCCTACGAGCCCTCGACGCCGCCTTTGTCCCCGCCGCAACCCCGCCCACTATCACCAAGCGCATAGCCAGATACGACCTTTCTTTAGAGGGGTTTCTTGCTCTACCCTAGTGTATCGGCATCGGCAGAGCCTTCACCGAGTAGGTAGCCCGTGTAACCATAGGTCTCGAAGAGCCACGAAGGGAGCGCGCAGATGACCCCGACTTCGATGCTGATCCTGGTCCTCGCCATCCTGAGCGAGGTCGTGGGGACGGTTGCCCTGAAGGCCTCCGAAGGGTTCACTCGGCTCGGGCCCAACGTGTTGGTGGTGGTCGGCTACGGCCTCTCGTTCTACCTCCTGGCGCAGGCCCTCAAGCAGATACCGCTGGGAATCGCCTACGCGATCTGGTCGGGGCTCGGTACCGCCGGCGCCGTCGTCGCCGGGATGCTGCTCTGGCGCGAGTCGCTGAACCTGGCGGGCGGCATCGGGATACTGCTCATAATCATCGGGGTGATCCTGCTAAACATCGTCTCTGGCACTGCCCCGCACTGAGAGATCGACGAGAAAAAGCACGCCCCCGGAATCGGGAGGTCCGGGGGCGTACTTTACCGCGGTATCAAGCCGACTTCGCCGCCCCGTAGCGCCTCTCGGCCTCGTCCCAGTTCACCACGTTCCACCAGGCCTGTATGTACTCAGGGCGCCTGTTCTGGTACTTGAGGTAGTAGGCGTGCTCCCAGACGTCGAGCCCCATAACGGGCGTCTTGCCCTCCATCAGGGGAGAATCCTGGTTGGGGGTGGTCTCCACAGATAGGGAGCCATCCGGGGCGGCGATCAGCCAGCACCACCCCGAGCCGAACAGGGCACCGGGCGCAGCCGCCGCAGCCCACTGCTCCTTGAACTCCTCGAAGGAGCCGAAGTCGCGGTCGATGGCCTCTCTCAGCTCGCCGGAGGGCTCGCCTCCACCCTGGCCGCTGGGGGCCATTATCTGCCAGAACATAGCGTGATTGGAGTGCCCCCCGCCGTTGTTGCGGACCGCGGTGCGGATGTCCTCGGGGACCGAGTCTATGTTGGCGAGGAGTTCCTCGATGGTGCCGGGGTCGGCCTGGGGGTGCTTCTCCAGCGCGTTGTTCAGGTTGGTCACGTAGGTGTTGTGATGCTTCTCGTGGTGGAGGTGCATGGTTTGTTCGTCTATGTGGGGCTCCAGGGCGTCATAGCCGTACGGCAATTGCGGCAACTCGTAAGCCACTGTCTTCTCCTCTCCTCGCTTTGCGCTACCCACTTACCTTACCCCGGAGATCCCGGTTCTTAACGTTTTGCCCGAGGCGACGGGCTGGCTGTAGAATGGGCCGGTGGAGACTTCGTCCTCGGAGGTCTATCGTGGCATCCCGCTGGAACGCCGCAGCTCGGAAGAGCTGCGGCGCCTGCTGGATCGGGCCGTCACCGCCAGCTCCAACGGCATCGTCATAACCGATCCCAGGTTGCCGGACAACCCGATCGTCTACGTCAACCCCGCCTTCGAGAAGACGACCGGATACACGATGGAGGAGGTGACCGGGCGCAACTGCCGCTTCCTGCAGGGCGCAGACCGCGACCAGCCGGCGCTGGCGAAACTCCGGGCCGCCATCCAAAAAGGGCGGGAGTGCCGGGCAATCCTGAGAAACTACCGCAAGGACGGGAGCCCCTTCTGGAATGAGCTCTACATCTCGCCGGTTCACGACGAGGAGGGGTGCCTCATCAACTTCGTCGGGGTGCAGAACGACGTAACCGAGAGCAGGCGGACCGAGGAGGCGCTGAGGGGGAGCGAGGATCGGCTGCGCCTGGCGGTCGAAGCGACGGGGCTGGGTACGTGGGACTTCGACCCCCTCACGCGCAAGTCGAAATGGGACGAGCGGTGCAAGGAGATATTCGGGTTGCCGCCCGGGGCCGAGGTGGACTACGAGACCTTTCTGTCAAGGCTGCATCCCGAGGACCGGGGGCGGACGGACCGGATCGTCCAGCGCGCGCTCGACCCCGAGAGCGGGGGCGACTACAACGTCGAGTACAGGACCGTGGGGCTTCCAGATGGCGGCGAGCGCTGGGTGGCGGACCGAGGACAGGCCTTCTTCGACGCTTCGGGGCGGGCGGTGCGCTTTATCGGCACGGTTCTGGACATCACCGAGCGCAAACGGGCCGAGAAGGAGCGGGATCTGTTGCTTGCGCGCGAGCAACTGGCGCGGGCGGAGGTCGACAGAGCGAGGCGGCGGCTCGCCCTGCTCGCGTCGGTAGGCCCGGCACTCTACTCCTTTCTCGACCACGGGACGACGCTGGAGAGGATCGCGCGCCTCACCGTCCCCGAACTCGCCGACTGGTGTCTGGTTGACATCCTCGAGGAGAACGGCTCGGTAAACCAGCTCGCGGTGGCCCACGCCGTTCCGGCCAAAGAAGGCCTCTTGCACGAGCTCCGGAACTACCGGCGCTTCGGGGACGATGCTCCGGGAACGGTGGCGCAGGTACTGCGCACGGGCAGGTCCGTGCTGGTCTCCGAGGCTTCGGAATCCTTGCTGGCCCAGAGGGCGACCTGCGAGGAGCACCTGGAGTTGCTCCGGAGGCTAGAGATCCGCTCCCTCATCAGCGTGCCGCTCCTGGCGCGGGGGAGGACGCTCGGGGCGATGACGCTGGTCTCTTCGAGCCCGGAGAGGCTCTACGATGAGGAGGATCTCTCCCTGGCCGAGAACCTGGCCTACCGCTGTGCCCTGGCGGTGGACAACGCCCGGCTCTACCACGAACGCAGTTACATCGCCCGCACCCTGCAGCGGAGCCTTCTGCCTCACCTGCCGGAGATACAGGGGGTCGAGGTCGGGGTCGAGTACCTGCCGGCGGGGGAGGAGAACGAGGTTGGCGGGGATTTCTACGATTTGATCGAGGTCGGCGAGGACGGGGACTGCTGGATGGCCGTGATCGGGGACGTCTCCGGCAAGGGTGCCGCGGCGGCGGCGGTGACGGCCCTGACCCGCTACACCATCCGGGCGGTGGCCATGCGGGAGGACGAGCCTTCGGCCATACTCTGCGCCCTCAACGAGGCGATGATCCGGCAGCTCGACAGCGGCGAGCAGTTCTGCACCGTGGCCTGCGCCCGATTGAAGCCGGCGGTGAGCTCGGGCTTCGAGCTCACCGTGGCGCGCGGCGGGCACCCTGCGCCGCTACTCTTGCGCGCCGACGGCTCCGTCGAGGCGATAGACCCCCCCGGGAAGGCCCTCGGCGTATTCGGGGACCCAGAACTCGGCGACCGGAGCTTCCGGCTCGAGAGGGGGGACGCCGCAGTCTTCTACACCGACGGCGTTATAGAGGCGCGGGGACCGGATGGCTCCTTTTTCGGCGAAGGACGTCTGCGGGATTTCGTGCGCTCCTGCACAGGGCTCGGAGCCCCTGCCCTCGCCGAAAGGCTGAGGGAGGTCGTCCTGGAGTACGGCGAAGGACCCCCGCACGACGACCTCGCCGTGCTCGTCGTGCGCGCCCTCGAGTAGCCGTCAGCCGCCGGCTTTCTTGCTGACGCCTCTCAAAACGACGAGCCCTGCGGCGGCGAGGGCCGCGGCGACGAGCTGTACCTCCCAGATAGCGTCCGGCAGCCGGGCCTCGAGGAGCGCGCCGGCGACGACGGGGCTCACGCCGTAGGCCGCCCCGAAGCAGGCGCCGAAGAGGGCGAGGTAGGTCCCGCGCAGGCTCATAGGGGCGAGCTCGGCCGCCAGGGCGGGCCCGGCTACCTCCAGGATCATCTCCGCCAGCGTGAAGAAGCCGGCGAAGGCGAGCAGGATGCCCAAGAACGACTCCGTCAGAAGGAGCGTCGCGGAGGAGGACGCGAACAGGGCCGCGCCGACCAGCAGCGCCCCGACCCTGGAGGTGAGGTCGATGGCGTACGAGATCGGGAGCTGGAGCAGCATGACCATGAGCCCGTTCGCGCCGAGGAAGAGCCCGATCTCGCCGTCCTGCACCCCGACGAAGTTCTTGGCGTAGATCGGGAGTGTATGCCAGTTTTGGGTAAAGACGTAGTAGAGCAGAACCCCGGCCGCGAGCAGGGCCACGAACGGGCCGTCCGTGAGCGCCGTTCGCAGCCGCGCGGCGCGGGCGGTGGGCACCGTACCCTTCGTACTCGCCGGGAGCGACTCTCTGGCTGCGAAGGCCACGACCAGCACTACCAGCGCCGTCAGGGCGGAGGTGCCAAGAAAGAGCGTCCGGTAGATCCCCGCCGAGCCTGCCGAAGCCGCGACGAGCCCTGCCACCGTCGGACCCAGAGCCCAGCCGACGTTGCCCCCGACGCGCACCAGGCCGTAGGCCCGGGACCTCCGCCCCGGCTGCGTGACGTCGACGACCATCGCGTTGCGGGCGGCGTCGAACATGCTCGAGCCGACGAGCCCCGCCGCTACCGAGACCGCAAGATATCCGGCGAAGTCTTCGACAAGGGCGAACGCGGCAAACGTGGCCGCGCTCCCGGCGAGGGAGACGAGCATCAAGGGCTTGCGGCCGTAGCGATCCGAGAGGGGGCCGGAGACGAGGCCCGAGACAACGCTCGCGGCCGCCAGAGCGCCCAGGCCCGTCCCGACCAGCGGGAGCGGGATACCCACGACGTTGTGGAAGTGGATCGTACTGAACGGGTAGTACAGGCCGTGCCCAAACCGGGACGCGAGCATGGCGAAGAGCAGCAACCACACCCGCCGGTCGAACCCGCCCAATAGCTTTACTGACCCCTTCAGCACCCGAGGATCATACCCGGAACGCCGGCAGGAGCGCTAAGATACTCCTGTGGACGAAGATAAACAACTTCCCCGTTCTCTGGCGGAACTGGCCCAGGCGTTCCAAATGAGACGTCTCTCCCCGGTCGAGATCGTGGATGCGCTCCTTGAGCGCATCGAGGCCGTAGACACGGACCTCAATGCCTTTATCACCGTGACGGGGGAGGGGGCGCTGGAGGAGGCGGCGCGGGCGCAAGAGGAGATCATGGCCGGACACTACCGGGGCCCGCTCCACGGCGTACCGCTGGGCCTCAAGGACCTCATCTACACCGCGGGCGTTCGCACCACGATGGGCTCCGCCTTCTTCGAAGGCTACATCCCAGACTACAGCGCCACCGTCACACTGAAGCTACAAGAAGCAGGTTCCGTGCTGGTCGGCAAGACGAACACCCACGAGTTCGCCTACGGCCCGACGGGAGATCGCTCGTACTTCGGACCGACGCGCAACCCGCACGACCCCTCCAGAATCTCCGGCGGCTCCAGCGGCGGCTCGGGGGCGGCCGTCGCCGCGAACCTCCTCTACGGCGCTCTGGGCTCCGACACCGCCGGCTCGATCCGGATTCCCTCCGCCCTCTGCGCCGTCGTCGGCATGAAGCCGACCTTCGGACGCGTGAGCAAACACGGGGTCTTCCCCCTCTCCTGGACCCTGGATCACGTCGGCCCTCTCACCCGCACGGTCGAGGACAACGCCATCCTCCTGAACGCACTGGTAGGCTATGATCCAAAAGACCCCTACTCCGCCAAAAGACCGGCCGAGGACTTCACCCGTGATCTCGGACGCGGCGTAGGGGGAGCCATGATCGGCGTCCCGAACGATTTTTACTTCGAGCACCTCGACAACGAGGTGGAGGAGAGGGTGAGGGATGCCATCGAGGTCTTCCGTTCATTAGGCGCGGAGGTGAGAGAGGTCGGGATCCCACACCTCTCGGAGACGCTCAAGGCGCAGCGGTACATTCTGGCCGCCGACGCCTACGCGATCCATGAGGAGCGCCTGAAGAGCGCGCCGGAGAAGTTCGACGAGGAGGTCCGCCAACGCCTCCTGGAGGGCGAGAGGCTCAGGGCCCACCGCTACGCGAGCGCCCAGCAGAGAAGGCTCGAAGCAAGGGTCGAGTTCGAGAGGTCGCTAGGGGAGGTGGACGTCCTCCTCGCCCCGACGCTGCCGATCGCCGCGACGCTTATAAACCAACGGGAAGTGGACATCGGGGGCCACGAGGAGCCCGTCCGCTCGGCGGTGACCCGGCTCACGGGACCGGCGAACCTCACCGGCTTTCCGAGCCTCTCCATCCCCTGCGGCTCCACCGCGTCAGGCCTGCCCGTGGGGATGCAGCTCATCGGGCGACCCTTCGACGAGACGACCCTCTACAGGTTCGGGCACGCCTACGAGGCGGCGGCTACCGAAACCCACGCGGGGTGTTAGATCTCCAGCGGCCAGGAGCCCCTCAAACCCCAGCTCCCGCTGGCGTAGCTCACAGAGGGCGGCGTTCTCCAGCGGGCGGACCCGTTCCCGCGAGACGCCCAGAGTCTCGCCCACGGCGCCGAGGCTTCGGAACCCGTATCCCCTCGAGAGCACGGTAGCGCCTCGGTCAGCCGGCGCCGGTATCCGCCACCAACTCTCCCCACTCGAGACCCTCTTCTCCGACCGGAGCCTCCGGAGACGTCTATCGCGGTTTGCGATGATATTGACCCAGTAACTCACGAATTCATGAACCCTTGCGGGGCTGTTCTTGATCAGCCGTTATGCACCATTAGTGAGATACCGGCCAACTACACTGCAAACCGCTATAGGACGGTGGGATGTTGCGGTTGAAGCGGAAGAGGTTGTCCGGATCGTAGCGATTCTTGAGCCCGACCAGACGCTCTCAGTCCTCGGGCGAGTACGCGGCCCGCACCCGTTCCGGTGTCGCGCCGTCGAGTTCAAGGAAGTTGACGTAGGTGGCGCCTGTCTCGTACGGGCGCATCTCCTCGGCCACGTAGGCCAGGTGCGCCTGGACCGCCCGGGCCACCTCGGGGGTAGGCGTAGCCCCGACCCCTTCCATCGTAAATTTGGAGTTGCGTCGCCCGATGGGGCTCAGGTCGGCGGGAGGACGTTCGAGGGCGCCGCCAAGGTGGCGAAGCTCGAGCAGGATCAGCGGCGAGTTCGAGTCCACCCCGGCCACCTCCACCAGCTTGGCGATCGCCTCCGGGGAGAGCTCGCCAAGCAGCTCGATGTGCGTGTAAGCCCCTATGGGATCCACCGGATCCATACTGATCATGTCCATCTCCCGGTAAGGCATAACCCCGAACGTGTCTACCAGAGGCTCGCCGAACTCGCGCCAGGGACCGAGGAGTTCCTCACCCGCTTCCGGCGGGTCCCCACAGTAGCAACCCCGCACCGATACGAACGACCCGCCGCGCAGGGGCTCCGGGATCATCGGCAGGGGTGGGATGTTCATGAACGCGACCGCCGTAGTCATCTCGTCAGGGAGCGTCTCTACCCACCGACTGTATAGCTCCAGCACCTCCGGCGCCCGCTCCACCGGGTAGAAGAGGTTCCCGCCGTAGACGGTAGTCAGGGGGTAGAGGGCGAACTCCAGGGAGGTGACCACCCCGAAGTTGCCACCCCCGCCCTTGAGGCCCCAGAAGAGGTCCTGGTGTTCGTAGGGGCTCACGCGCAACAGCTCACCCTCGGCACTCACCACATCGGCCTCCCTCACGCTGTCTGCGTTGAAGCCGTACTTGCGCCCCAGCCAGCCAAACCCCCCGCCCATCGTATAGCCTACGACGCTCACGCCTGAAGATGAGCCCTGGAGCCCCGCCAGCCCGAATACTTGCGCCTCAGGGACCACGTCCCGCCACAGCGCGCCGGCCTCCACCCTGGCGGTCTGCGCCTCGGGGTCTACGCGTACGCCCCGCATGCGCGAGGTGTTGATAAGGACACCGCCGTCGCAAGGGGCGGCGACGGCGTGGCCGGTTGCCAGCACCCCCACGCCGAGCCCCAGCTCGCGAGCAAACCGAACGGCGGCTATGACGTCGGCTGCGCCAGCGGCCACACCACCAGCGCCGGGTGCTGGTGGGCGTTCAGGTTGAAAGCCCGTCTCCCCTCCTCGTAGCCCTCCTCGCCCGGTGCGTACGCGGCGCCCCGCAAACCACCCCGGAGAGCGTCGAGCACCGAACCCTCGATGTTCGTCTCCTCCACTAGACCTCCTGTTTCCTTGCCGGCTCTCGTGCCGTCCGCATCGACCCGTTCGCCCTGCGGCGAGGCAGAGAGAACGCCTCCTGCCCCTTTGGCTGCACAACGCACGCAGCCTACGCCACGAGAGCCATCGCCGCATCCCCCAGATGGACCATTTTTGGGAGATCCTTCGCGGCCAGATCTATCTGGACCAGACCAAGCTCCATCCTATTGCTCCGCCGGGCACCGAAGCGCAGCGCCGTGAGCCTTGACGCAACCCTCGACTACCGCTCGAGGGAGTTGGGTTGAACCGGAGGTAGGGCGCTAGGTCGAAGAAGGTTCACCTTGTATCGCAGCCCCGGATATGTGAAGTTGACCCGTGCTATGAAAAAGAGCGGAGGGGGGTCCGCGTGGCTGGTCGCTCGAGGAGCGTCATTCTTGTTTGCGAAGTGTGCGGGGAGCGGGTAGTTCTCCTCGGTTCCCTGTCCGCCTGGCGCTCGGAAGGCGCCGTCTTCGGGTGCGAGTGTGGGAAGCGTCTCACGCTCGCCGACCGCCTCGATGATAAGACTACCGAGCTAGCAGCTGCTCCGGATGCTCAGAAGGCGGGTCCGCACCGCTGACAAGCATCGCCGGCCCTGCCGATTCGCGACCCACGAAGGCCGGCGGTCGAGCAACGGGTTCGGGAAGAGCCAGGCGCTTGAGCGTAGTGCCGTGGCGTGTGCAAAACGGAAATAGTATGTGGATTCTACTCCCA
>JALYGY010000169.1 GCA_030776865.1 Actinomycetota bacterium
GAACTCTCTCTGGAACTCCTCGACGTTGCGTTCCTTGGAGAGGACGAAAGAGATGGCGGGCTTCCCGGGATCCTTATAGGCCGAGTATTGCTGGCCCTCGACCGGATCGGCGCCCCCCCCTAGGAACGCGAGGCCTAAGGTAGCCGCCGAGAGCAGCAATGCCGCACCGAAGCTCACACACCTCTTGTCTAGAGCAGATAAGGGTAGCGCCAAACGCCCCCGAGCAACTCTCATGGAGGCCCCCTCCTCGTTGCGCCGTCCTAAAGGACTCGTGTAACTACGTCAGGGATGTTACGCGCTCCCGGTCGGATAGTCAAAGGCGGCCTCCCTATACGAGCCGTTGGCTCGTCCACCCTCTCCACTCAGTACGCCCGGGCGAAGATGGCGGTCTGGCCGGGCTTGCCGGAGACGGGGTCCTTGCCCTCCTGGCGCTCAAAGGGCAGAAGGCGGATCGTGGCCTTGGTGTCCTCCTTGATCTTCTGCTCCGTCTCCTCGGTGCCGTCCCAGGGGACGACCACGAACCCGCGCTTCTCTTCGATGATCTCCTTGAACTCCTCGTAGGTCTCGGCCTGCCGCGTGTTCGCGTCCCTGAACTCAGTTGCCTGGCGGAGCATGTTGTCCTGAATCTCCACGAGCAGCGCCCGCAGCCTGTCGGCGAGGCCCGCGCGCGCGGCGAACTCCTTCTCCCCCGTGTCGCGGCGCACCAGCACGACCTGATTCTTCTCGATGTCCTTCGGTCCGAGCTCCACGCGCACGGGCACGCCCCTCAGCTCGTGCTCGTTGAACTTCCAGCCGGGCGAGTGCTCCTCGTCGAGGTCCGCCTCCATGCGGAGGCCGGAGTCTCTGAGCTCTGAATACAGAACCTCGGCCTCGCGCCTGATCCCCCCCTTGTTCTGGCCGCGCCAGATCGGGACGATGACAGCCTGGGTAGGTGCGAGCTTCGGTGGCAACCTCAGTCCTCTGTCGTCCCCGTGCACGAGGATCAGCCCGCCGATGACGCGCGTAGAGAAGCCCCACGAGGTCTGGTAAGCATAGACGCGCTCCTGGTTCTCGTCGAGAAACGTGATGTCGAAGGCGCGGGCGAAATTCTGTCCGAGGTCGTGGCTTGTGGCTGCCTGTAAGGCCCTTCCGTCGCCCATGAGCGCCTCGCAGGTAAAGGTCTCGACGGCCCCGGCGAAGCGCTCCGAGGCGCTCTTCGCGCCGGTCAGGACGTGAATGGTGAGCGCCTCGTAGAAGCAGTCGCGGTATACGCCGAGCATCTTCAAGGTCTCCTCGCGCGCCTCGCCGGCCGTAGCGTGGACCGTGTGGCCCTCCTGCCAGAGAAACTCGGCGGTGCGCAGAAAGGGCCGGGTGACCATCTCCCAGCGCAGGACGTTGCACCACTGGTTTATGAGGATAGGCAGATCCCTGTAGCTCTGGACCCAGTTTCTGTAGAAGTCGCAGATGATGCTCTCTGAGGTCGGCCGGATCGCTAGAGGCTCCTCCAGCTTCTCCCTCCCGCCGATGGTCACCCACGCGAGCTCGGGGTCGAAGCCCTCGACGTGCTGGGCCTCTTTCCTCAAGAAGCTCTCGGGAATGAGCAGCGGGAAGTAGGCGTTCTGGTGGCCGGTCGCCTTGAAGCGGGCGTCGAGGTCAGCCTGGATTCGCTCCCAGAGGGCGTAGCCGTAAGGCCTTATGGCGAACGTGCCACGGACGGGCCCGTAGTCTGCGAGCTTCGCCATCCGCACCAGCTGCAGGTACCACTTGCTGGGGTCCTCGCTCTTTCTGGTCAGCTTCTCGACCGCCTCCGTCATGCGACGCTCCTCTCCAGGTACGAAGGTGCTTGATGGGGTAAGAAGTATAACGCTCGGCAAGCGGCGTCACGCCCGCCGGGAAGCATTGGATGTACGGTCCTTCATGCGAAGCGAGAGCCCGCGCACCTACCGCACCGCGGCCTCGACGATCTCGAACCGCTCTCGTCCCGCGTCGATGACCGCCCGGCAGCCCACCGGCAGCGTGAACATCGGCGAGGTGTGCCCGAAATCCAGGTCCGCGACGACCGGAAAGTCTTACCCTTCGGTGCGCTGCAGGATGACCCCGTGGAGCTGCTCGCGCCCCTCCGGCGCGTAGCCGTACGGACGGCCGCAGAGGAGGCCCCGTATGCGCCCGAACACGCCCATGCTCTCGTAGTCCATAAGGATGCAGTCCACCCTCTCCGGGCCCGGCTTCTCCTCGGAGGTCTCCAAAAACAGGATCGCGCCGCCCCGCCTCCCCACGATGGGCTGATCACGCCGACCGTGTCTCCCTCCCTGAGCCGCGGCGGCTTCACGCAAGTCGACCTTCGATCCTCTCCTTGCCGACGTAAGGGATCAGAACCTTCGGGAGCACCACCGGCCCGTCCTCCTGCTGGTAGATCTCCAGCAGCGCTATAAGGGCCCGGCTTATAGCCAGAGCCGTTCCGTTCAGGGTGTGGAGGAGCTGGGGACGGCCACCCTCCTGCGAGGCCCTGCGGTGGCGGATGCGCAGGCGGCGGGCCTGGTAGTCGGTGGTGTTGGAGGTGCTGGTGACTTCTCCGTAGTCGTCTCTGCCGGGCATCCAGGCTTCGAGGTCGTACTTGCGGTAGGCGGCGCCGCCGAGGTCGCCGGTACAGATATCCACGACGCGGTAAGGGAGTCCGAGGCCCTGGAATATCCGCTCCTCTATCTCGAGCATCTCCTTGTGCATCGCCTCGGACTGTTCCGGGGTCGTGAAGGCGAACATCTCGACCTTGGTGAACTGGTGGACGCGGTAGAGGCCCCGGCTCGCGCGTCCGTGGGAGCCGGCCTCGGTGCGGAAGCAGTGGGAGAGCCCGGCGAGGCGGATGGGCAGGTCCTCCTCATCAACGATCTCGTCGGCCAGAGAGCTTGCGAGCGTTATCTCCGCGGTGGCGATAAGCGAGAGGTCGGAGTCCTCGACGGAGTAGATCTGGGTCTCGGGGCCCCTCGGGATGAACCCCGTCCCGACGAGATGCTCGTCCCGCGCCAGATCCGGCGTGATGGTCGGCTGGTAGCCGTGCTCGACGAGGATATCCATAGCGTACCGCACGAGCCCGAGCTCCAGGAGCACCGCGTCGCCGCGCAGGAAGTAGAACTTGCTCCCCGCCACCTTCGTCCCCGCGTCGAAATCTATGATACCCAAGGACTCGCCGAGCTCGACGTGGTCCTTGATGTCGAAGTCGAACGCCGGGATCTCGCCCCACCGCCTTATCTCCACGTTCTCCGAGTCGTCCCTGCCGACGGGGGCGTCGGGATGGGTCATGTTGGGGATCTTGAGCTGCTCCTCGCGCAGACGATCCTCGACCCCATGGAGCTCCCCCTCTCTCTCCGGTATGCGCTGCTTCATGGTTCGAGACTCCTCGATGAGCCTCCGACGCGTCCCCTCGTCATGCTCCCTGCCGACGCTCTTCGCCAGCTGGTTCTGGCGCTGTTTGAGCTCGTTCAACTCCTGGATCAGCGCCGAGCGTCGGTCGGCCAGCTCCACGACGAGCCCTACGTCGGCCTCTACGCCGCGATTCTTGCAGTTCTCCTCCACGGCAGCGGCGTTCTCGCGGATGTACCTAAGGTCCAGCATGCGCCTCCCAATATTAGGTTCCAGGCATCAGCTATTGGCTCTGCTGATGATCCTTATCCTAGCCGCCGCCTCCGGACTTCGCCAGTTCCGCGAGCGCGCGGTTCTCTGTGTTGATCCTCACGTACAAGAGGGCCGCGTTGAGCGCAGAGAAGACGAGGGCCGTCACCCAGGCGCCGAAGATGAGCGGGAAGGTCGCTATCTCCACCGCCACGGCGACGTAGTTGGGGTGCCGGAGGTACCTGTATGGGCCGCGCCTGACCAGGGTCGTTCCGGGTACGATCAGTATCCTGGTGTTCCAATTCTCGCCCAGAGAGTGGAGGGCCCAGTATCGCAGCAGCTGGGCGAGCAGGAAGAGCGTCAGAGGCACCGGCCAATAAGCGGGTGAGTCGGGCCCCCGCAGGAGACCCTCGACCAGCGTAGACAGCAGCCACAGTGCGTGCGTAGCGACTATCAAGGGGTAGTGCGCCTGCCCCCTCTCGACGGCGCCGCGCCCTCGGAGCAACCTCTCGTGCCGGCGCGAGAGGCGGAGTTCCAGAAGGCGCTGCAGGGCAACGAAGCTGACGGCCAGAACGAGTAGAGCTGCGTTCACCCCCTATCGCCCACGGGCGCCCCCCGATCAGACCCGATGCCTAAAACCTGAAACCTGAAGCCTTTCAACACCTGAAAAAGACGTGCTCGGCGGAGAAGCCCGGTCCGAGCGCCGAGAGCACGCCGTGCTCACCGGTCACGAACTCGCGGCCGTGCAAAAAGCGCTCCAGGACGAACATCACCGTGACGCTCGACATATTGCCGCACTCGCGGAGCACCTCCCTCGGGAGCACGAGCCCGCCAGGCTCGAGGCCGAGCACCTCCTCGAGTGCGTCGAGCACCCTGGTCCCCCCGGGGTGGATGAGGTAATGCGCTATCTCCTCCGGCGAGATGCTCGCCGAGGTGCAGGCGCTCAGAAGGTTCTCGGAGATCCTGCGCCGCACCAGGGAGGGTATGCTCCTGGAGATCTTGACCTTAAAACCGGTCTCTACCAGATCCCAGCCCATGACGTCTTCGGTCTCCGGCCAGGTGGTGCTGTGGCTACCGATCAACTCGGGGCCCTCTGCACTCGACCCGACAAGGGCCGCCGCCGCGCCGTCGGCGAAGAGGCTGGTTGCGACGAGGTTCGCCTTTGTGAGATCGCCCCTCTGGAAGGTGAGCCCGCACAGTTCGACCGCTACGAGGAGCGAGAGCTCTCCGGGATAGAGGCGGGCGTGATCGGCGGTGCGGGCGAGACCGGCCACGCCCGCGGCGCAGCCGAGGCCCCATATCGGGAGGCGCCGCGTGTGCTCCGAGAGCCCGAGCCGGAATATAAGCTTGGAGTCCAGAGAAGGCGTCGAGAGGCCGGTGGTGGAGACGAAGAAGATGGCGCCCACGTCCTCCGGTTGGGCCCCTGCCCTGTCCAACGCCCTCCTCGCCGCCTTCTCGGAGAGCTCGAGGGCGTGCTCGACGTAGAGGGCGTTCTTCTCCCTGAAGCTGCGGGCCCGAGCGAACCACGTTGGCGGCACGCAGAAATACCGGCCGTCGATGTTCGTGTTGTCGAAGACCTTCAGCAGGCGCTCGAAGTCCCCGTGCGCCTCGGAGAACATCCCGCGCGCGAACTCCTTGACCTCGCCCTGCCCGATGCGGTACGGCGGAAGGGCGGTCGCAACCGAGAGGATCCTGGGATTGGCATCGCTCAACGGTTCAGCGCTCGCGGCTCGGTTTCCAAGGCCGGGGCGGGCTCGGGGTCCGGTTCCGGCACATCGCAGGTGTTCCGGAAGACGTACTGCGAGAGCCGCTTGCGCTGCCGGCTCGACCAGTCTATGGTGGGTCTGCGTTGCTCCTCGGGTACGTACCCGAGCCGGTAGACGGCCATCAGCTCCAGGTCGTCCGGGACCCTAAGAATCCTCTGTATCTTCTGCCAGTTCTCGGGGATCTCCATCGGCGTCGAGACAAACTGGATGCCCATGCCTATAGCAGTGGTGGTGAGCCAGATGTTCTCGACGGCCGCCCCCATCCCGAAGACGGAGTAGAAGCCCGAGAGCTCCCCCGGGCGGTACTCCGCCTTGTCCAGAAGCACCGCCAGGAGGAGCGGGGAACCGGCGACGAGCTTGCGGTTGTCCTCGCCTAAAGTTCTCGGGACACCGAAGCGGCTCATCACGGCCTGGCCGGTGCCGGAGAAGATCTGGCGCGCAAAAGGCTTGAGTACGCCGGGCATCTGGTCGAAGTAGATCCCATCGCGCTTCTCCTCCATCTCTTCTTCGGAGAAGCGGAAGTACGGACGGTAGCGCTCCCAGAAGGTCCCCTCCTCGAGGAGCCGGGTCATGCTCTCGCCGCTTATCCGTGCGATCTCCTCGATCTTGTCGCGGTCGTCTACCAGGACAAAGCGCCAGGGCTGGCTGTTGAAGTGCGAGGGGGCCATCGCGGCGGCCTCGACAAGGAGGCGCTGATGCTCCTCGCTCACCGGGTCCGGCAGAAAGGGTCCGTTGGTCGTCTTGCGTTTTCTGAGGACCTCCAGGAATTCCATACTAGCCTCCTAAGGCATCCGTACAAACCCGGCGGCGTAGAGGATCCCGGTCACCGAAGCGAAGAAAGGGGCGTGGTGCAGCCAGGTAAAGAGGTTTCGTGCCCACCGGGCCCGAAGTCAGACGGAGAAGAAGGGGTTGCGGCGGCGCAGAAGGGCAAGACGCGATACTCCGAATCATCCCCGGAGGTTATAGCACAGGCCCGCTACGTAATAGTGTTTGCCTTCACCCGGGTTACTCTGGCTTTACCAGCCCCTGAACACTTTGTGGTGTTGGTCGTGCTTGGCCCGCCCTGCTGGGACGATGTACCTGGCTCGCACCGAGCACGCGCCCCTCTTCATCGGTGCAAAGCGGAATCCGGAGTTTCGGCGGGAGAGTCAGAAGGGGGGCGGTAGTGCTAAGATTCATAGTCCGATGGGTTCTAGAGTGCGTCGCATCAGGTAGGGGGCGAGATGAAAGACGGACGCCCGGCGGCTTACGTAACGGGGATCGGGGTGGTCACCCCCGTAGGGGTCGGCCGCAAGAAGTTCTGGAGCTCTCTATTGGCAAACGAGAGCGGGGCCGGTCCGGTTACGCTCTTCGACCCGGAGGGCTTCGAGGTGAAGATCGCCGCCGAGTGCACGGACTTCGATGCGGAGGACTTCATGGACCGCAAGCTGGCAGCGCGGACGGACAGGTTCGCCCAGATGGCCCTCGCCTCCAGCAAGCTCGCGCTGGAGGACTCCGGCGCGTGGGACGAGTTGAACGAGAGGCCCGAGCGGGTCGGTTTGATCCTGGGGAGCGGCATCGGGGGCGTGATGAGCATGGAGACGACCCAGGCGACCATAGACAGCAGGGGTCCTGCCCGGGTCAGCCCGTTCTCCGTCACCAAGATCATGCCCAACTCCGCCGCGGCCCACGTTGCCATACAGCTCGGCGTGCAGGGGCCTTCGTCCACGGGTGCCCTGGCCTGCACCTGCGGCACCGACATGATGGGATTGGGCTACGACCTCATCCGCCGCGGCGACGCCGACGTCGTGATCTGCGGCGCCTCCGAGGCGACGATAACCCCGGTTATCATGGCCGGCTTTATCGCGATGCGCGCCATGAGCCGGCGCAACGACGACCCGGAAGG
>JALYGY010000170.1 GCA_030776865.1 Actinomycetota bacterium
GTCCGCGACCGGCGCTCCATTCAGGAAGCTCAAAGAAGACCTCGACGCGACGCTTGAGAAGAGGTTCGCCGTCGAATCCGTCATGCCCTGGCATCTCTACGACCCCTTCTTTCAGAGTTGCAAACACGACCCGATTCCTCTTCCGCGCCAGGCTTCGCGAGGGAACACGGGAGGTAAGGTCGGAGCGGACGACGGGCTGACGTCAGAGCGCGACGGCCCCGACTTGGATCGCTTCTTCCGAGATAAGGATCTCGAAGAGCTAACCCGCAAGACCTACGACAACATGGGTCTTGAGGTGCGCGACGTCCTGGCGAAGAGCGACCTCTACGAGAGAGAGGGCAAGAACCAGCACGGCTTCTGCCTCGCCGTAGGGAGGGACTACCCCTACGAGGTTCGGGTTCTGGTGAACGTCAGGCCGGACTCTTATTGGATGGACACGATGCTCCACGAGTTTGGCCACGCCGTATATGACAAGCACATCAACCCCAAGCTCCCCTACTTCCTACGCACCATCACCCACACCTGCACGACCGAGGCTATCGCGCTCATGATGGGCTCTCTGGTAGATGATCCGACTTGGTTATCGGCTGTCGCCGGAGTTCCAGAGGCCGAACTTGCTGAGGTCAGGGAGCACCTCTTCTGGTTTGATCGAGCGGACAAGCTGGTCTTCATTCGCTGGGCGCTTGTGATGTTCAACTTCGAGAAGGCACTCTATGAGGACCCAGAGCGCTCGGATCTGAACACCCTGTGGTGGGACCTTGTGGAGCGCTTACAGCTCGTAAACCGCCCGCCCGGCAGAGACGAGCCTGACTGGGCGGCCAAGATCCACGTGGCGGTAGCCCCCGTCTATTACCACAACTACGTGCTGGGACACCTGATCTCCGCCCAGCTGAAGCATCACCTCGAGACCCACATAACCCGTGGCCCGTTCTACGAAAACGAGGTAGCGGGACGCTACCTTATCGAAGCATACTTCGGCCCCGGAGCCCGCGAAAACTGGCAAGACACCGTGCTCCGGGCGACCGGAAAACCGTTGAGCGCCGGGCACTTCGTCGGAGCCATCAGCTAGGTGGGTACCCCGGCCCACTAAGTACCGTGGATCGGCACCTCGACGCCCTTGAAGGTCCCGTCTCGGGCGCTGTGGGTTCCCACCCGCAGGGTTCCTCTCGTGCCGAAAGGTTGCAGATCCAGGGTCGCCTCGAAGTATCCCCAGGTCTCGCTCCAGTCGTTGCTCTCGACGGTCTGCCGGACCACGACTTCCCCCTTGGAGTCCAACAGGACGACGGCATTCGACGCCTCGAAGTTGCGGGAATAGCCGCTGACGGTGAGGGGAGCATGGATCCGGGCACCCGCCCGCGGCTCTACGAGCACCGTGTTGCCGCCGGCCCTCGGCAGCGGTACATGGAGGGGTTTGCCCGAAGGTTTGAAGTCCACGACCAGCCGCGCCGGGTCCGAGAGCTCCAGCACCCGGTACGTGAAAGCCCTCCGCGCGAGGACGTCCACGAACATGCCTCCCTCCGGCGCGCGCACGACGTAGAAGCTCTTGAGCAGATCGTCGCCGAATCTGCTGTCGGAGACGCCGGTCGCGCTTACCGACGGCAAGGTCACGCGCAGGAGACCGTCACCCTGCGGGCTCATGAGGGTCCACTCCGGCACCGTCTCGGCGGGTTTGTCGCCGGTGCCGAGATCCAGGACCACCCGCTCGTAGCCCTCGTGCACCCCGTACCGGACCGCGAGCATCGTGTCCGCATCGTAACCCGAGCCCCCGCTCGCCTCCGGGCTCGCGACGAACGGAACCCCGGAAGAACCTCCCCTCTCCTCGATCCTCGCGGCCACCCCGACCGTCGCCTCTACCGTCTCCCCCGCACCGGCTGTCGACTCCGAGACGGCGACCTCCGTGCGAGGTTTCCCGCCGGACGCAGAGCCGGAGGCCGCGACGGACCGGTCCTCCGAACCCGAACTCGAACAGGCCGCCGCGAACACGGTCAGCGAGAGCAAGAGAGCGGCGGCGCGCCTCACACCAGTTCGCCCTGGATTTTGTTGACACCGAATCGCCCGGCCACGGAGCGCATTATAAGGAGGTACGCTTTGCGAGATGCTTAACGCGGTGTTTCGCTCCTGTTACAATGGCCACGTTCTTGCCCTGTGCGCGGTCCGGATGATCGAGTCTACGCTCTCCATGTACAGAGTTCGGCAGAAAGGTTCCGTGCTCCCCACGCTCGCGGCCGGCTCCCCCTCCAGGGCGCCGAAGCACTCACCCTCGCTTCCCATAGACAGCTTTATCGACCGGGGACCGCCGAAGCTCGAGCCCGCTTGCTCGTACCCGGCGCAGAATGCCTACCCATGATCACCCTGGAGGACATCCGGCTGGCGCAGCGTCGGGTGCGCGGCGTGGCGCTCCGCACGCCACTTGTGCCATGCTCACGCAGCGAGGAGAGTCGCGCCCTCTATTTCAAGGCGGAGAACCTGCAACCGACCGGCGCATTCAAGCTGCGCGGGGCCTACAACAAGATCTCGTCCCTCTCTCTAGAGGAGCAAAGCCGCGGGGTGGTCGCCCACTCCAGCGGCAACCACGCCCAGGCCGTAGCCTACGCGGCCCGCTCTTTAGGCGTGCGGGCCGTAACCGTCATGCCGCGCGGCGCCTCGCAGGTCAAGCTCGATGCCACGAAGGCGTTCGGGGCCGAAATCATCCTGGTAGGTGACGACAGCGCCGAGCGTACGCGTAGGGCCGAAGCGCTGGCCGCCGAGCACGGCTACGTCCCGGTCCCACCGTACGACGACGAGACTCTGATCGCCGGTCAGGGCACGGTGGGACTCGAGATCTTCCATGATCTACCCGGCGTGGAGACGGTGCTGGTACCGGTCAGCGGCGGGGGCCTGATCAGCGGCGTCGCCGCAGCGCTCAAGCTGAGCCGCCCCGAGGTGCGCGTGATCGGGGTGGAGCCGGAGCTGGCGGCCGACGCCCGGGCCAGCCTTATGAGCGGACGGCTGGTCGAGTTTCCCGCTGAGCAGGCCGGGCGCACCATCGCCGACGGGTTGCGCGTGCGCAAGCTGGGCGACGCCCCTTTCGAGCACATCCGGGCCTTCGTGGACGACATCGTCGCCGTGAGCGAGGACGAGATCCTGGAGGCCATGCGCCGCCTGCTGCTCCGGGTACGGCTCGTCGCCGAGCCGAGCGGAGCTGTGCCCTTCGCCGCCTACCTGTTCCACCAAGACGAGCTGCCAGCAACACGCCTCAACGTGGCGGTCGTAAGCGGCGGCAACGTCGAGCCGCGCCTCCTGGCCAGCGTTCTAGCCGATTAGCATTTCAGGTTTCATGCTTCAGCAAGACCTGTGGCCTGACACCTCCTGACCAGCTATGTAGCCAGATACGGCGTAGTGCCGTATTGTTCCAGGCCCGCCCGGTGAACGCCGCTCTCTTCGCCGAGTTCCATCTGGAGGCGATCTTTGCGGCCCCTGAAGCCGAATTCACGGAGCAGATCGTGCGCCGGGCTCTCCTCCGGATCGGGCACGGTAACTTCCACCGGTGAGCTGGCGCTCGCGCCTAGAGCATGGGCGAGGAGGAGGCGGGCGACGCGGGGGTTCGAGGCCACAAAGGGCCCGATGCGGGTCGCACGCCGCGAAGCGCTGTGCACGAGGTAGCCCTGTATTCGCCCCGACGAGTCCCGGGCGACGAGACCCCGACCCGGATGCAGCATCAAGGTGGAGCAGATCAGGGCCGACCGGTCCCCACCGTAGGACCAGTGATCCACACCGTAGAGCTCCGGCAGGTCCCCGAACGAGAGCGTCTCGACCCGGTGCCCGTCGGCCTCCTCACGCGCCTGCGCTCTCCTCGGCGCCTCCTCGAGGCGGTAAACGGTGCGCGGCGCGGTCGGCCTGAAACCCAAGGAGAGGTACAGGCCCTCGGCCTCCCGGGTCGAGTAGAGCCGGACGACCCCCGACCCCCGGGAGCGGAGGTAGAGAACAGCCCAGGAAGAGAGCCTGTAGCCAAGTCCCATCCTGCGGTAGCCGTCGTGGACGGCGAGGTGACACAAAATGCCGATCCTCCCGAACGGCACGGCGCCGACCATCCCGGCTAGAGAACCGTCCGAAGCCTCGGCCACCGCCCAGCACGCGTCGCGCACGCCGCGCAGGAGATCGAAGGCCTCGGGGTCCGCCGACCAGCGCACGACCGAACGGAGCTCCACAACGCGCCCGAGGTCCACGTCGCCCATCTTCCGGATGCGAACGCCGGATGTGGGAAGATCTTCCGCGACGGGCACGATCCGTAGCCCCTCGCGGGACGCGATTTTGTTCTCGACTTTTTATTTTTTGTGAAAGCTAACAAGGTTCCCCCCGATAGACTCTCCAGTGGACGGAGTCCTCCGCGGTAAGAAGGAATGCACGGATGCCCCGAGCGCGCCCTTAAAGGGACGGTCGGGGCAGGGACGGTCGAGGGAGCCGCCCCGTGAGGGAGCTCGCGATGAGCCCTGTGTGGTTCACCTTCACGCGCGTAATGCTACAATACGACGCGGCGCGATGGAAGACCTTCCGTGAAATTCGGCGCCACCGCGTCGCTGTAACCTACCTTGCTTACTGATTTGTGGGCGGCTAAGAGCACCTTTATTGCAAGAGCGGACCATTTTGTTACAATGCGTCTCACCATCGACGAACCATGACGAAAGAAGGAGCGGCAAGAGTGCGAGCCACGCTACAGCCCGGTCTGACGAACAGGCTGACCAAGTATCTCAGGACCACTCAGCAGCTGATCGAGGAGGGCCGCGACGCGGTCTCGAGCAAGGAGCTCGGCGACTTCACCGGCATAAACCCGGTGCAGGTGCGCAGGGACCTGAACGCCATAGGCTTCTCGGGCACGCGCGGTGTGGGCTACCAAGCTTATGACCTGGTCGAGGCGGTGAGGGACATCCTGGGCCTCAGGCAGACCTACAACATCGCGCTGGTCGGCGCCGGCAACCTCGGGAGCGCCATCGCGGCGAGCACCATCCTGCCCAAGAGGGGCTTCGTCATCCACGACGTCTTCGACAAGGACCCGGCGAAGATCGGACGCACGGTAGGCAACGTCGTCGTCAAGCACATAGACGAGCTCCAGAAGAGCGTGGACGAGGCGGAGGAGATCATCGGCATCATCGCCACCCCCGCCTCCGCCGCCCAGGAGGTCGCCGAGCTGATGGTCGAGGCCGGCATCAGGGTGATCCTCAACTACACCGACGTCCTCCTCCACGTCCCCTCCGACGTGGACGTCCACCGCATCGACCCCACCGCCCAACTCATGCACACCCTCTACTACCTCACCCAGGCCGAGGGCCAGGAGGTGTCTTAGGCTTCAGGTATCAGACTTCAGGCCCCCGGCGAATAGCGGGGGCCTTTCTCATCCTACAAACAGAGCCACACCGGACTCGTCGCACCGCCTATGGCTTTACCTGACTGCTGTTACCCGAACCCTGAACCCTCCGAGAAAGAGGAAGAGCCCGGGGCGCTCTTTAGGGGTGATAGGTGGGGAAAGGGAAAGGAGGAGAAACGCCCCGGACTCTTTAATTGTGTCGGTTTAGCTTCGCACCAACCGACTGAGCCGAATGATACCGCGCTCGTTACACTTTGTAAAGGTCATGGAACAGAGAATTTAGAAACTTTTTACAGATACCTGCGAAACGCACATAGATACAGGCATCCGATCCCCTCTGCCCTCTACGATTCCTCTTCTTCGAGGAGTTGCTCGTAGTCGGAGGCGGAGAGCAGCCCTGAGCCCTCGTCCGAGACGCGGAGCTTAACGATCCAGCCTTCTCCGTAGGGGTCGTCGTTGATCTTCTCGGGGCTCTCATCGAGGGTCGTGTTGACCTCGACGACCTCGCCGCCGACAGGGGTGTAGAGGTCGGAGACGGCCTTGACGGACTCGACGGTGCCAAAAGGTTCCCCGGCCTCGATGTTGGCGCCCCTTTCGGGCAGCTCGACGTAGACGATATCGCCGAGCTCCTCCTGGGCGTGGTCGGTGATGCCGATGGTGACGGTATCGCCCTCGGTGCGAACCCACTCGTGGCTCTTGGTGTACTGAAGCTCCTCCGGTACGCTCAAGACTCGCTCCTCCCTGACTATCGCTACGCGCGCCTACGCGCGCTTGTAGAACGGCAGCTCTACGGTGTGGGCCTCGACGGGCCTCTCCCGGATCACCACCTCGAACCTATCTTCCACCCCTGGAGAGATGAGCGCAAGCCCTATCGCCTTGTTCAGCGTCGGGGAGAGGGTCCCGCTGGTAACGCGCCCCACGGTCTCGTTCCCCACCCTGATTAGGTGGTCGTGGCGCGCGATGCCCTTCCCCTCCACCTCGAAGCCGACGAGCTTCTTGCGAAGTCCCTCCTCCTTCTCCCTTATAAGAGCGTCCTGGCCGATAAACCCCTGCTCCTTGTCCAGGTGGACGGCGAAGCCGATGCCGGCCTCAAGGGGCGTCGTCTCCGGGTCGAGCTCGTTGCCGTAGAGGCACATCCCGGCCTCGAGCCGCAAGGTGTCGCGTGCCCCAAGGCCTGCCGGGGTGGCGCCTGCCCCTATCAGCTCTCGCCAGAGACGAGGAGCGTCGCCGGGGGAGAGGTAGATCTCGAACCCGTCCTCGCCCGTGTAGCCGGTGCGGGAGATCATGGCTCTTATGCCTGCGACCTCCGCTTCCAGAGAGCGGTAGTACCTGAGGGTCGAGAGGTCCGCGTCGGTGAGGTTTTGCAGGAGATCGGCGGCGTGAGGTCCCTGCAAGGCCAGAAGAGCCCAATCGTCTGACTCATCGGCGACCTCCACGTCGAGGTCTTGGGTGTACGCGCGGAAGTGATCCAGGTCCTTCTCGCGATTCGCGGCGTTGACGACGACGAGGAAGTCCTCGGGGCGCCGGTAGACGAGTACGTCGTCCACCGTACCCCCGTCCTCGTAGCAGACCGCAGAGTAGCCGGCCTGTCCCTCTTCGAGCCGCGACACATCCCGCGTTACGAGCCGCTGGACTGCTCTCTCGGCGTCCGGGCCGCGGAAGACGGCCTCGCCCATGTGCGAGACGTCGAAGAGCCCTACGCGCTCGCGAACCGCCCTGTGCTCGGCCTTTATCCCCCCATACTGCACGGGCATCTCCCACCCGGAGAAGTCCACGAGCCGGGCGCCCAGAGCCTTGTGCTCATCGTAGAGCGGGGTGCGCCGGAGTTCTTCCTCGCTCATCGGGCTACCACCTGGCCTTCAGCTGCCTAGCGGCGCGGGTCTCGTCGAGCCTTCGGGTGGGTGCGTGCGCCGGGGCCACTTCGAGCTCCTCGGGCTCGCTCTCGGCGAGTTCCAGCATAGCGCCGACGAAGTCGTCGAGGGTCTCTTTCGACTCGGTCTCGGTGGGCTCTATCAGCATGGCCTCCTTCACGACGAGCGGGAAGTAGATCGTGGGCGGATGGAAGCCGTGATCTATGAGGCCCTTGGCGATGTCGAGGGCTTTCTTGCCCTTGGGAGGCTGCACGACGACCTCGTGCTTGCACAGCTCGTCGTAGGGGAGGCGGTAGGTGCCCCGCAGCCGCGCCCTCACGTAGTTGGCGTTCAGCACGGCCATGTCGGTCACGCTTTTGAGCTCGGGGCCGTGCATCTTGATGTAGGTCCACGCCCGGAGGATCTGGCCGAAGTTGCCGTGGAAAGCCGCCATCCGCCCGATGCTCTTCTCGGGACGGGCGAGGGTGTACGCGTCGTCCCCGTCTTGTTCGACGACGGGATCGGGCCTAAAAGGCGCGAGGTCTTCGGAGCAGGCGATCGCTCCAGAGCCGGGTCCGCCACCGCCGTGGGGGGTGGAGAAGGTCTTGTGCAAGTTGAAGTGCATGATGTCCACGCCGGCGTCGGCGGCGCGCATCCGGCCCATGTTGGCGTTCATGTTCGCGCCGTCCAGATAGAGAAAAGCGCCCACCTCGTGCAAGACCTGCGCGATCTCCTTTATGTTCTTTTCGAAGACGCCGCAGGTGTTGGGGTTGGTGATCATGAGCGCCGCCGTCGTCTCGTCCACCATCTCTTTAAGCTCCTCGACGGCCACGCAGCCGTGCTCATCCAAGCCGACCTCGACGGCCTTGAAGTTCGCCATCGAGGCCGTCGCCGGGTTGGTCCCGTGGGCGGTCTCGGGAACGATGACGGTGGTCCGTCCTTTATCCCCGGCATCCTCAAAGTAACCCCTGATCATGAGGATGCTGGTCAGCTCCCCCTGCGCTCCGGCCATCGGCTGCAGCGAGACCGCCGCAAGACCGGAGATCTCCGCGAGAAAGCCCTGAAGTTCGTGCATGACCCGCAGGGCGCCCTGCGCCTGCCCTTCAGATTGCAGGGGATGGAGCATGGCGAAGCCCGGGACCGCTGCGGCTTGCTCACCTGCGCGCGGGTTGTGCTTCATCGTGCAGGAGCCAAGAGGGTAGAAGTTCGTGTCTATGCCCCAGTTCTGGCGCGAGAGGTTAGTATAGTGCCGGATCACGGTCGGCTCGTCAACCTCGGCGAGCTTCGGCTTCTCCTTGCGGCGCGCCTTTTTCGGGAGGACCTTGTCGAGGTTCGTCTCCTCTACATCGAGCTTTGGGAGGGTATAGCCCCTGCGGCCCTCGCGGCCTTTGTCCCGGATCAGGTTAAAGGGCATTCGCAACCACCTCCACGAAGGCGTCGAGCTCTCTCTTCTTCCTCTTCTCCGTCACCGCAACGAGCATCGCCCCGTCGCCGAGGTTCAGCCCGCCGACGATCCCGCGCTCCAAGAGCGCCTCGCTGGCCTTCTCGACGTCCTCGGCTTCGCCGAGTTCGACGGCGAACTCCCACAGGAAAGGCGCATCGGGATACCGAAGCCTGAAGCCTGAAGCCTGAAGCCTATCTGCCAGGTAGTGCGCCTTCGAGGCGGAGAGCTCGGCGACCTCGCGCAACCCCTCCGGCCCCATGAGGGCAGCGTAGACGGTCGCGGCCAGAGCGGTGAGGGCCTGGTTGGTGCAGATGTTGGAGTTGGCCCGGGCGCGCCGGATGTCTTGCTCGCGGCCCCTCAGGGTGAGGACGTAGGCGAGCCTACCATCCTCGTCTACCGTCTCCCCGCAGATTCGCCCGGGGAGCTGCCTGACGAACTTCTCGTGGGTCGCCATGTACCCCGCGTAGGGACCGCCGAAGAGCAGGGGCATCCCCAGCGGCTGGGCCTCCCCCACCGCGATGTCCGCCCCCAATGTTCCGGGGCTTTCGAGCACGGCGAGAGCTACGGGATCGCAGACCGCCACTGCCAGCGCCCCGACCCCGTGCGCCGCCTCCGATGCGGTCTCGATATCTTCGACTATCCCGAAGTAGTTCGGGCTCTGGACGAAGACGCCGGAGGCGTCGTCGGGTACTTCGGAGAAGTCCGTCGTGCCGCTCTCGAAGGGGAGCTCCGCCACTTCGACCCCGTAGGTCTCGATGACCTCGCGGTAGCGGGGGTTCAGCCCTCGAGAGACCGCCACCTTCGGGTTGCGTTTGGTAAGGCGGGCGGTCATGAGGGCGGCCTCGGCGGCGGCGTTCGAACCGTCGTAGACCGAGGCGTTAGAGATCTCGAGGCCGGTGAGCTCGGAGATCACGGACTGAAACTCGAAGACGACCTGAAGATGCCCCTGGCTGACCTCCGGCTGGTACGGCGTGTAGGAGGTCAGGAACTCGCCGCGCCCTATTATGCCGCTAATGGCGGAGGGCACGATGCGGTCGTAGGCCCCCGCGCCGAGAAAGATCGGTAGCCCGGCCACGTTCTCCTCGGCCAGCTCGTTCACATCGGCGAGGGCCTCGTGCTCCGAGAGTGCCGGCGGCAGGTCCAGCTCTTCTTCCAGCTTCGGCGAGATGTCGGCGAAGAGGTCGTCCACAGTGTCGACCCCGATGGCCTCCAGCATCTCCTTTACGTCGGCTTCGGTGTGCGGTGTGAATCGCGCCACGTGGCTGCACCCCCTCTTTTCTCGGGTGGACGTCGATGCGGTTTTACGTCCTGTCCCAGACCTGAGAGTGTTACCCCGTCGGCGCCGATCCCGGCTAATCCGGGATCGAACTCTCCAGGACGCCCTCTGGCGCGCGGTCCTTTTGCCTGAGAGATTCGGCCCCTTATCATCCCAGGAGCCTTTCACCTTCGGCGGCCGCCCAGGGATCTCCCCCACTCCTGAGGCGGCTCTCTCCCGCGACCCTCTTCGGGCGAGGTAAGCCTAGCACACAGGGAAATCAGGCGCGTCGGTTAGGAACCCTTCTGTATTCCCCCCAGCCGTCGTTCGGCGGCATTACGTATACGTCTCCGAGGTGACCCGGACCTCCTCGGCGAAGTGGTCCTGGATATATTTTTCGCCTTCGTCGCAGAAGAGCGTCACGACAGTTTTCAGGTCCGGGTAAGCCTCGCGCACCTTTCTGGCGGCGATCAGGTTCGCCCCGCTGGAAGGCCCCACGAAGAGCCCGTACCGCTTGGCCAGATAGCGCATGCTCTCGACGGCCTCCCCGGAGTCCACGGCGAGGGTGGTGTCCACCAGCCGCTCGTGGCGGGCGAAGATGCCGGGCACGAAGCCGTCGGCGATGCCTTCGATGAGATGCTCCCCCACCTCCCCGCACAGGATGGTCGCGGACTCCGAGGGCTCCATGGCGAAGAGCTTCACGTGGGGGTTGACCTCGCGGAAGGCCTGGCCGACCCCGATGAGGGTTCCGCCGGTGCCCACCCCCATGACGAGGGCGTCGGGGATGGCGCCCTCGGGGAGTTGAGCGAGGATCTCCGGCCCCAACCACACCCTGTTCTCCTCGACGTTCCACTCGGACTCGAACTGCGCCGGGCAGAAGTAGCCGGGTTGCCTCCCGAGCTCCTTGGCCTTAGCCAGGGCCTCGTCCACGTGGAAGTGGCCCACCTGCAAGACCTCGGCGCCGAAGGCGCGGCTTATGGCGACGCGCTCGCTCGTCATCCCCTCGGGCATCACGACGAGCATGCGGTAGCCCTTTACGGCAGCGACCATGGACAAGGCGTTGCCGGTGTTGCCGCTCGTGGCCTCGACGATGGTGTCGCCTTCCGAGAGCAACCCTTCTCTTTCGGCCCTCTCGACCATGTACTTGGCGATGCGGGCCTTGATGGAGCCGGAGGGGTTAAGGTACTCGAGCTTGCAGTAGAGGCCCTCGATCTCCAGCATCGGGGTGTTCCCTATGGCATCAAGGACGCTGCTCGAGATCCCGCTTCTAGGCGCTCCCTCGTGGACCATCTCGACCTCCTATTCCGGTGTCACGTATGCCCCGGAGAGGCCGCCGTCGACCAGGAAGGTGGAGGCCGTGACGTAGGAGGACTCGTCGGAGGCCAGAAACAGCGCGCCGTTGGCGATCTCGGTGGCCTCGGCGAACCGGCCCATCGGCAGGTGCACGAGCCTCTTGGCGGCCTTCTCCGGGTCCTTGGCGAAGAGCTCCTCCAGTAGCGGCGTGCTCACGGGACCGGGACACAGGGCGTTGACCCGCACCCCCCGCTGGGCGAACTCCACCCCGAGCTCGCGACTCAAGGCCAGCACGCCGCCCTTGGAGGCGGTGTAGGAGATCTGGGAGGTGGCCGCTCCCATCACGGCGACAAAGGAGGCGGTGTTGATGACCGTCCCGCCGCCGCGCTCCAGGAGGTACGGTATCCCGTACTTGCAGCACAGAAAGACGCTCTTCAGGTTCACGTCCTGCACCTTTTGCCAGGCGTCGAGCTCGGTGTCGAGGATGGAGGCGTCGTCGGACGGTGCTATCCCCGCGTTGTTGAAGAGCACGTCGAGGCCGCCGAAGCTCCCGGCCGCCTCCCGGTACATGCGCTGCACGTCGTCGGGTTCGGTGACGTCAGCGTGGACGTAGAGGCCGCCTATCTCCGCTGCCGTCTCCTTGCCGGGCTCGTCGGCGAGGTCCACGACGCACACTTTAGCCCCTTCCTCGGCGAAGCGGCGGGCGGCTTCGCGGCCGATGCCGCTCGCGGCGCCGGTGATAACCGCCACTTTGTCTTGGAGGCGTCCCGGCATATCAGGTCCCCTCCGTGGCCAGGTAGACGTTCTTCACTTCCGTGTAGTAGTCGAGGGCGTGCGGGCCGAGCTCGCGCCCGACGCCTGACTGCTTCATCCCGCCAAAAGGCGTGGTGACGCGGACGGAGGTATTGGAGTTGATGGAGAGGACACCGGTCTCTACCTGGCGGGCGACGCGCAGGGC
>JALYGY010000171.1 GCA_030776865.1 Actinomycetota bacterium
ATGAGTTCTTCCACGCGCTGGCGATCGCGGCAGCGGTGCTGGAGATAGGGGCCGGCACCACCCTCTACCGGGAGGGCGAACCCTCGGGGGCCGTCTACTTTATGCGCGAGGGGCGCGCGAAGCTGTACCGTTCCTCGGGCGGCCCGAAACCCAGGGACCAGATCCTCGGCGTCGTCGGCGACGGCTCCGTGCTCGGTTTGGGGCCGGCGCTCGAGGGGCGGCCCCAGAATGAGGGGGCCGCGGCCCTTACCGACTGCGTGCTCTACGCCGTCTTCCGCGACGACCTGCTGGAGATCATGGGCCGCTTCCCGGAGGGCTCCGTCCGCCTGGCCCGGACTCTGGCGGTCCGGACCCGCGAGCTGGAGGATCTGGTGGGCGACCTCGTCTTCCACAGCGCCCCCCAGAGAGTGGCCCGTATGCTCTTGAACCTCGCCACCGAGGAGGGCCGCGTCACCAAGCGGGGCGTCGTCTTCGAGCCCTCCCTCTCGCGCCAGGAGATGGCCGAGGCGACCGGCATCTCGCGCGAGGCCCTCTCTCGCGCCCTCTCCCGCCTCGCGCGGGAGGGCATCCTCGAGCTCGACAGCAAGATCATAACCATCCTCCGACCCGCCGAGCTCCGCGCCCGTACCTGAGAATCCCTCCCGACAGACCCTCGTTTGCAGAGCTTTTGATCTGGATCACACGCTCCCATGACCCCGGTCATGGGTGGCGATGACGATGGTCAACGATGGGTGTTGAGGCCGGAGGCTGGCTGGTATAAAGCCTTCACATGAGAGCGAGAAGCACATAGAGAGGAGGATCCTCGTATGACATATGTCATCACGGAGCCGTGCATCGGCACCAAGGACCAGTCCTGCGTGGAGGTGTGCCCGGTGGACTGCATCTACGACGCGGGCGATCACTTCATGATCAACCCCGAGGAGTGCATAGACTGCGGGGCGTGCGAGCCGGAATGCCCGGTGGAGGCCATCTACCCCGAGGACGAGGTCCCAGAGGATATGGAGTCCTACACTACCAAGGCCGCCAACTACTTCGAGTAGCTAGACTCCACGGCAGCGTGGGGGAGGGGCTCCAGCCCCTCCCTTTTTCGTTCCGGCCTCCCCTGCTCCCCGGCGCGGCTTGCGGGCTAATATACTGCGCCGAATGGAGGAAGGGAGCTGGCGAACCCTGCAACGGAGCTACCTCTACCGCAACCCGTGGTGCGCTTTCCGGGTGGACGAGGTGGTGTTGCCGAACGGGGCGACCATCGAGTACGGGGTGCTCGAGGGCGGCGGGTTCGCTTCGGTGGTGCCCATCACCGAAGGCGGCAAGGTGGTTCTGGTGCGCCAGTGGCGCCAGCCTTTGAGTTCTTTCACGCTGGAGCTGCCGAGCGGCGGGGTAGATAAGGGCGAGGATCCCCGGGCGGCGGCGGAGAGGGAGCTCTTCGAGGAGACCGGCTTTAGGGCCAGCGGGTTGGAGCACCTCGTCTCGGTCCACACCAGCACCGGCCGCACCGACGAGGTCTGCCACCTCTTCAGGTGCCGGGCGGTGCGGGACCCCGGCGGACCGCGCCCGGAGCCGACGGAGTTCATAAGGGTCGTGGAGTTGCCGTACACAGAGGCTTTAAAGGGGATCTCGGACGGTGCGGTCACCGACGCCGCCACGGTGCTGGGGCTCCTGTGGTCGGCGCGCTTGTCTCCGAACGAGATATGAGATACATTTAGGGGGCCAAATACCGGGGAGCCGCGAGGCTGAGAGGGCGTCTGGAGTCCAGGCGCCGACCCGTTGAACCTGATCCGGGTAATGCCGGCGCAGGGAGATTCAGGAGCTCTTTCGCGCATCCCCGCAGAGGACAGGAGGGTGCGCGATGAACGCGTTCAGAGACCCCAGGGTGCTCACGGAGGCGGCTCTCGCCGTGGCCCTGGCGTTCGTGCTCGGTTTGATCAGGGTCTGGAAGATGCCGTTCGGCGGCTCGATCTCGCTGGAGATGGTGCCCCTCATACTGCTGGCTCTGCGCCAGGGCCCGTGGGTCGGCATCGTCACCGGGGCGGCCTACGGACTCCTAGACCTGGCCATCGATCCGTTTATAGTCCACCCGGTGCAGGTGCTCTTTGACTACCCGCTGGCCTTCGGCGTTCTGGGGCTCGCTGGCTTCTTCCAGCCCACCGTTCGGGGCGCACTCCTGGGCTCCGTCGTCGCGGTGCTGGCCCGCTTTCTCTGCCACTTCGTCTCGGGCGTCGTCTTCTTCGCCTCTTACGCCCCCGAAGGGTGGAATCCTTACCTCTACTCGGCGGCGTACAACCTGGCGTACCTGATACCGAGCCTCATCATCGCGCTCGTGGTTGTGGTGGTGCTGCTCCGAGCGCTCGAAGGGGCGCAGCCTTCCCCGCGTCAGGTCAGGTACCGGCGGACGAAGACCTAGAGTAGCGTGCGGGCCGCCATCCTCCTGAACGGCGCCCCGGACCCGCCCGATCTGCTCCGGCGATGCGCAGGAGCGGCGGACCTGGTGGTAGCCGCGGACGGCGGCGCCCGGTACGCCCTGGACGCCGGCGTAGTCCCGGACCTTGTCGTCGGGGACATGGACTCTCTGGGGGAGGTGCGGGAGATCGAAGAGCGCGGAGCGCTGCTGGAACGCCATCCAGTAAGAAAGGACAAGATGGATGGCCACCTGGCAGTCCTGGCCGCCCGGGATCGGGGGGCGACGGCGGTAGACCTTCTCTGCGCCGCCGGAGGACGGTTCAGCGCCCTCTTCGCCGTCCCGCACATCCTGCTCGCCGCCGAGCGAGTGGGCCTCCGGGCCACCATGGTGGCCAGCTGGGGGGAAGCGTTCGTTATCGAGACGGGTTCCCGGGTCGTGGCCGGAAATCCCAAGGACAGCGTCTCCGTCTTTCCCTTTACCGGCCCGGCTACCGGGGTGACCCTGGAGGGTTTCGGCTATCCGCTGGAGGACGCCAGGCTCGAGGTCGGGGACACTCTAGGGTTCCATAACGAGCTTATCGGCGGCGTGGGCCGGGTGAGCGTGGGGGGAGGCGCGCTTCTGGTTGTACATGAGACGAAGCAGATCCTCCGGTGAAGATAAGCCGGCTGCGGCGCGGGATCGGAAGCTCACTCTCGGCTGCATTAGACGGTCGGGAGCGAGTGTCATAAGATTGCCAGAATCATCATGCAAGCGTTGCGCCCCGAAAAGATCCTGAGCCGGACGGAGCACCGGCCCTACCCCGTTCCCGCGTCCCCGTGGGCGCTCTTTATGAGCTGGCACGACCTGCTCTTTATGCACTGGCCCCTCCCGGAGGGCGCGCTCCGGCCCTGGATACCATCTCCCCTCAGCCTCGACACCTTCGACGGGAGCGCCTGGCTTGGCATCACGCCGTTCCGCGTGAGCGGCGCGCGCCCCCGCTTTCTGCCAAGCATACCCCCTCTCTCTGACTTTCCGGAGCTGAACGTCCGCACCTACGTCACGGCCGGGGGCAAACCGGGCATCTGGTTCTTCAGCCTCGACGCGGGCAACCCCATAGCCGTCCGGCTTGCCCGCGCCACCTTCAGCCTGCCCTACTTCGACGCGAGGATGACCTGCCTATTAGCAGGCCACGAGGTTCGCTACAGGAGCGTCCGCACCCACCGGGGCGCGACCCATGCGCGATTCGCGGGTCATTACCGGCCGGTGGGAGAGCCCTTCAACTCCCGCCCCGGGACGCTCGAGCACTTCCTGACCGAACGCTACTGTCTCTACAGCGCGAGCGAGAGAGGCAACGTCTACCGCGGCGACATCCATCATCATCCCTGGCCCCTGCAGCGAGCCGAAGCCGAGGTCGAGTCGCTCACGATGACGGCACAGATCGGCGTCGCGCTGCCCGAGACGGAGCCGCTCCTGCACTTCTCCAGACGCCTCGACACGCTCGCCTGGCCGCCCCGGCGGGTAGCGGCGTGATTCTACGTAATCGGGTAAGAAACCTTCGGCGGATGCGCCGGGCTTCTCCGGATACCGGCGTGCTGTAGAGACGAGGCTCGGGAAGGAGGACGGCGGTGATCAAGTACGTCACCGTGTTGCACAGGAAGGAGGGCATGGGCAGGGAAGACTTCAGTAGCTACTGGAAGAACACCCACGCCCCGATCCTGATGGAGATACCAGGGCTCAGGGGGTACGTCCAGAATCACGCACTCCCTGACCCCGGAGGAAACGAGCCGCCTTACGACGGGTTCGGCGAACTCTACTTCGACAGCCTGGAGGCCATGCAAGAGGGGCTTGCGAGTCCGGAAGGCGAGGCGACGCTCGCCGACATCCCCAACTTCTGCAACACCGAAAGACTCGTGCGCGTCTTCGTCGACGAGGTGAAGTTCGTCTAGAGCATCTCGGTAGATAGTGCCCTACTCCAGGGGTAGGTCAGCCGGTTCGTTTCTGAGACGACGGGCAAGCTATACTCGGCGCGTGAAGCTGCGCCGGGTATATCTTGAAGGCTGACCTCGTCTCCGGCATCCTCCCCGTCAGGGAGGACGGGCGCATGCTCCTGCTCCAGCGCCCGAGTGGCACCTGGGAGCCGCCGGCCGGGCGTCTGTCTCCCGGCGAGGGCTTTGAGGCCGGGGCCGTGCGGGAGCTCTACGAGGAGACCGGCCTCCTCGTCGCCCCCCAGCGCATTCTCGCCACCTGGGTCGGGGAGGCCCCGAGCGGCGACCTCCTGGCCGCCGTGACCTTTATCGGTCGCACGCCCGACGGGAGCATAAACCTTTCCCACGAGCACCTCGGCTACAGGTGGGTGACGCTCGAGGAGTGGCTCGCGCTGCCGAGCTGGTGGAGCCCGGAGAACGTCCGCCGCGTAGCCGGACCCTTGAGTCTCCTCCCGCAACAACCTCTCTCCGAACCCCAGCCGCCAGAGCCTCACGGGGTCGACGGCACGGTCCACGCGAACCTTGGAGCGGGCACGGTCCTGGTGGATCTCGCAGCGCGGGAGCCGCGGGCGCTCCTCTTGAGACGCCGCAAGCCACCGGTGGGGCTCTGGGAGAACCCCGGCGGCATGTTGGAGCCGGGGGAGGATTTCGTCGCCTGCGCCCGCCGCGAGACCGTCGAGGAGACGAGCCTCGATGCGGAGCCCGCACTCGCCTGGTGGGCCACGGTCGAGCCCTGGCGGGGGCCAGAGGATACCGAGCTCTACGCCGGGGTCGGATTCCTCGCTCCCTCT
>JALYGY010000172.1 GCA_030776865.1 Actinomycetota bacterium
ATGGGCATCCGGCCGGCGTCGGTCCGAACGCCGTCCTCTCCGTCCCCGACGGCGTTGCTCGCGCGATGGCCGAGCACTACGTGGTGGCCGAGACCGACATGGAGACCCGCGAGCTCCCCATCATCGGGGCCTGCCCGGATTGCGGCAGCGGCTTGACCAGGCAGGAGGGATGCGTCGTCTGCCACTCCTGCGGGTACTCGAAGTGTAGCTAGTCCAGGCGGCCTACAGCCGGACCGGGGCGGGCCGTACGGTCCGCCCCTTTTTCTCCCTAGCCGCGCCCGTCGGCGGGGCCGCGATCGAGGCTCTGGTCCGCGAACGATGCGGGGTCCTCGGAGGGCTCTATGTGGATGAAGAAGGTGCTTCCCTGCAACGCTTCGGAGAGATCCCTCTCTATCTTCTCCGAGAGATCGTGCCCCTGCTGTACCGTCCACAGTCCCGGCACGAGTACGTGCATCGAGATAAACCGACGCTGCCCGGAGGCCCGCGTGCCGCAGGGCGTGGAACCGGATTCCTCTCTCCTCGTAGCGCGAGAGGATCTTGGAGATGGCTTCCTGGTCTTCGGGAGGGAGGGCTCTGTCGAGCAGACCTTGCGTGGTGTCGCGCAGCAGTCGCACCCCCGTCCACACGATGTTCGCTGCGACGGCGAGTCCGATCAGGGGGTCGAGCACAAGCCACCCGGTGAGCTGCACGAGGGCTACGCCGAGCACCACGCCTAGAGACGTCCAGACGTCCGTGAGCAGGTGGTGCGCGTCGGCCCGCAGCGTGATGGAGCGCAACCTCCGTCCAGCGCGCAGGATCACCATCGCTACGCCGCCGTTGAGCGCAGCGGCGACGAGCGTGATGGAGAGCCCGAGCCCCACGTGCTCCAGGGGTTGCGGGTCCATAAGGCGTCCCCACGCCGTTACCCCGATCCCGACCGCCGCGATGAGTATGAGGGCGCTCTCCAGGCCACTGGAGAAGTACTCGGCTTTGTTGTGCCCGAAGGCGTGCTCCTCATCCGGCGGTCGGGCTGCGTAGATCAGCGCCCACAGCGCCGCCACCGCCGCGACGAGGTTGACTACCGACTCGGCCGCGTCGGAGAATAGACCGACGGACCCGGTCACAAGGTAGGCCCCCAGCTTAAGTCCGATGGTGAGCACCGCCGTTGCTATCGAGAGCACCGCGTAAGGGCGGGCGGCGAACCAGGCGGACGGCGTAGCTCCTTTCATCATGCTCGCCCCAGCCCATTTCGCGGACCTGGCAGGAGCCAACGCGCGTTCTTGTACCTTCCGGACCGGAACACGGCGCCAAGTATATACACGCCCGCGCCGAGCACACCGCCTCCACGGGAGGCGAGCTCTATAGGGAAGAAGGCGCATATCCCCCACCATAAAAGGACCCGCTAGCTTCAGGTAAGTCTCAACCCGCCCTGCTCTATAAACTTGATACTCAAGGTTATACTTCAGGCTTAGCTTAAGCGGGGCTGCCGGGTCTCTCGGCCTATTCAAACCACGAGAATAGCCTTTAGTAGAGCCTTTTCTTCCCTGCCGGGCAGGATCGGCTCCGGAGCTTGCAGAGGGGACTGTGCTCGATCCAGGATTCCATCTAACTGGTAAGACGAGGTTTAAAGTTAGAGGGATCCCCCGGCCGAGAGGACAGCGAGGGGATGGTTGAAGGGGTGGGGGCGAGTAGATACACTCAGAAATGGAGAGGTGGCAGAGTGGTTGAATGCGGCGGTCTCGAAAACCGTTACGTCGGTAATCCCGGCGTCGGGGGTTCGAATCCCCCCCTCTCCGCTTCCAGAGCGGGTCGGCACTTCAGCTTTCTTCCGTTCAGCCATTATTTGGCCGTCGCTTCGCGGCACGGCTCTCGGCGGAGACCTTCGAAGAACGTTTCGCCGAACGCTGGGAGGCAACAAACCACTCTCTCCTTGCTGACCAGCTATTATCATGCCGAGCTATGATCCGGCTTCTTTTCGGGGTGGAGAGCTAGCGGTGCGAAGGTCCCGCGGGGCCGATATTCGGGATGCGGCACTGATCTCGGTCGCGTTCTGTGTCCTGGTTCTGGCGCTGTGGCTGGACGTGCGATTCGTGAGCGGGATCCTGGAGAGGATCTCGACCGACGCGATGTACATCCACGCGGACTTCGACACCTTCTGGCGCTCGGCGGTGGCGCTCTTGGAGGGGAGGGACGTCTACGACACGGGGGCCAGGCTGGAGAATTTGAACCCGCCGTTCTGGATCTTGCTGATCTCACCGCTCGGGCTCCTGGAGCCACTCCTCGCCTACCGGATCTTCGCCCTGATCACGCTGGTCATAACCGTGGGGTGCCTGGTCTGGATAGCCGAAGAGGTGCGGTTGCGCTCCCCTTGGGCGGTCGTCGGGGCGGTGATGCTGCTCCTGTCGTCGCCCCTGCTCGCGACGCTGGCGCTCGGCCAGATCTACCCGATTCTGGCCCTGGGGCTCGTGGCGGCGTGGGTTGCGGACCGTCGGGGGAGGCCCGTGCTCTCCGGCACTTCTCTGGGCCTGGTCGTGGCGCTAAAGCCGTCGCTCGCCCCCGTGCTCCTGTGGCCGCTCGTGCGGCTGCGGTGGGGAGCGTTCGGGGCGACGCTCGCTTCCGGGGCTGCCGCGACGCTCGTCGGGGTCGTCGTGATGGGGCCGGGGGCTACGCTCGACTGGCTGAGGCTGCTCTCCGGGCGGTCGCCCAGCCCGTACTGGGACAACGCTTCTCTGCCGGGGGCTGCGGCGCGGCTGTTCACCGAGAACGAGTTCAGCGTGCACATCGCAACGTTGCCGTGGACGATACCGGTCGCTTACGTTCTGGGCATCGGGGCTATCGCCATCACCACCGCGAGGGTTGCCAGGCAGCGTTCGGAGGTGGCGTTGTGGGCGCTCGTCGCGGCGTCGCTTCTGGCCTCGCCCATCGCCTGGCACAATTACCTCGTGCTGCTCGGGCCGGGCATCCTGCTGCTTTTGGCGCGGGGGTGGGTGGCACCGGCCTTCCTGCTCCTCGCCCTGCAGTCCATACCGGCGCAGTGGCCCCTGCTCTGGAGTGAGAGGGGCACGGTCGTGGCCTCTCTGGCGCTCACGCTCTACTGCTACATCCTGATCACACACTGGCTCGTCCTTCTGTCCGCCGGCAAGGAACCGACCGGCTCCACCGCCCTCGAAACCGGTAGGACCAAATGTGGGTAGTGAGGACCTATGACACCTTTCAGGCCGAGTGGCATAATTCTTCTTCGGGTATGGGGTTACGTGCCCCCTGAAGGAAAGGCGGAGGAGCATGGGAGATACGATCAGCCAGCGCATCGTCGACGCTCTACCCTTCCTGGATAGGATAGCCGAGGGTGTCCAGCCGAAAGTGCAAGAGGCCGTCGAGGCGGGCGGGACGCCAGCGCGCAACGTGCTCGACGGGGTCTGGTTCGAGGCGCCGTTGCACCCGGCGCTCACGGACGTACCCATAGGATCCTGGACCGCGGCCCTCATCTTCGACGGGCTCGACGCCGCGACGGGCTCAAGGGCTATGAAGAACGCGGCCGACGCGTCGCTCGCGGTGGGTGCGGTGGGAGCGCTCGCGGCGGCGACGACCGGGCTCTCGGACTGGCGTTACCTAAGCGGCGGGTCGAGAAGGATGGGCGTGGCCCACGGCCTCCTGAACACGATCGCGCTCCTCTTGAGCGTGGTCTCGCTCGTTCTCCGGGCTACGGGGCGCAGGAACGCCGGGCGTCTGGCTTTCCTGGCCGGGTACTCCGCTGCTGGTGTGTCTGCCCATATGGGGGGCGAGCTCTCGTACAACTACGCCCTGCGCGTCAACCGGAACGTCTTCCAGGGGAGCGGTCCCGATGGGTTCGTGCCGGTTCTGAACGAGGAGGAGCTCTCGCAAGACGGCATGCACCGCGTCGAGGCCGACGGGGCGGGTATACTGTTGAGCCGTTCTTCGAGCGGCAATATCTGTGCCATCTCCGCCACCTGCAACCACTTCGGAGGTCCTCTGGAGAGAGGAGACCGCGAGGACGACACCGTCGTATGTCCCTGGCACAATTCCCGCTTCGACCTGTGCAGCGGCGAGGCCATCGACGGCCCGGCCGTCTTCCCGCAGTCCCGCTACGAGGCCCGGGTGCGCGACGGCAGGATAGAGGTCAAGGCCGCCGAGGAGAACATTCAGAAAAGGGTTAGATAGTCGAGGCGAACCGCCAAGGATAGGCGAGACTTCCGGTCGGTGTCGCAGACCTACTACTCTGCCGCCAGTGGCTCAGCAGAATGCATGAGAGATTAACCAGATTCGGTAAGAAGCCTTAAACCTTCTCCAACATTTCGAGTGCTTCTGCGGCGGCCCGGCGCAGGTGGCGTCCGGAGTCCACCGTGAAGACCCTCTGGAGGTCGCCGCGCGCCCTGGCGCGCTCGCCTAGAGCGGCGAGGGCGGAGGCCCGATTGTAGTAGGCGATGCCGAGCCTGGGGTCGAGCTCTATCGCCCGGTCGGCGGCTTCGAGGGCGGCCCGAGGGTTACCGGAGGCGTCGAGGCTGGCCCCGAGGGCAGAGTAGTAGCGGGGGAGTCGGCGCCGGGCGGCGAGCTCCTCGTAGAGGGCGGCGGCCTTCTCGTATTCGCCCTTGCGGAAGGCACTCCCCGCTCGACGCTCCTCGGGGATCACAGCGCGGGCCATGATAGCCGTGAGGACCACGGCCCCGCCCAGGTAGACGAGCAGGACGAGGCCGTAGTTGTAGACGGTCGCCTGCTCCATCACGAAGGGCAGTCCCGCCACGAATACGCCGGTGGAGAGGGGGGGGATCAGGCGCAAGAAGAAGTCTCGGTAGGCTCTGACGCGCAGGAGGTCCCTGTTCTGGCGCCCGATAAAGAAGGTGAGGACGGTGAGGATGGCGAGGGCGCCCAGCGTCGGGTAGAGGAGGTTCACGCGGTCTCTTGCTCCAGTATATTGCGGACGGCAGTCCTGAAACGGCGAGGGAGATCCACCTCAAGCGCCTTCTTGAGGTCCTTCACCGCCCGGCTCTTCTTCCCCATTCGCAGCAAGACGAGGGCACGGTTGTAGTAGGCGAGGCCGTACTCGGGGTCGCCTTTGATCGCCTTCGTCGAGGCCTCCACCGACTCCTCGTAGCGCTCCGAGGCCCCGAGCGCCGCGCCCAGGAAAGCGTGGTTGCGGGCCAGAGGCTTCTCCTGGGCTAGCTCGCCGTAGAGCTCGGCCGCCCGCTGGTAGTCGCGCCGGCGGAAGGCCCTGTTGGCCCGGCGCTCGAGGGTGGGGATCGAGAAGAGGCTCGCGAGGACTATCAGGGCGCCGGAGACGACCATCCAGGTGATCATCACCCACCCCTGACGGTATTGCTGGACCAGAAAGAGGCTCAACGCCATCAGCGCCAGCGCACCGAAGGGTAGCGCTCTCCGGGCGAGATCCCCCCACGCTTTGGCCCGGACGAGGTCCCTGTTGGAGGAGTAGATCGTCTGCCAGGTCAGGAACACGAGGAGGAAGATCAGCACTATGGGTAAGGCGCTCGTGCCCATGCCGAACCTCCTCTAGGAGCCCACCGGCGCGGACTCGCGCAGCGCCGCGAGGGCGGGCGTGACGAGCCTTTCGAACGACTCGACCTCCAGCGCAGGAAGCGCCCCGGCCGTGGAGACGCGCTGCTCGAGCTCGATCCAGCTCTTGCACCCGGCGTAGGACCCGCTGTAGGGCAGCTCGACCGGCTCGGGCAGGAGATAGGTACGCAAAACGAGCACCGTGAGTGGCTTTTTCGGGCGCCACCTGAAGCGGCTCTCGGCGTACTCAGGGGTCCACATGTGGTATGGGTCTATCGCCGCGAGCGACTCCGGCTCGCAGATCCCGTAGGCTCCTTTGACCTCGGCGAAGGACGTGAAGCGCAGGGGCCTGTCGTCCGTGAGGTCGGGGATCTCTCTCAACAGCTTCCGGTACTCCGGCTTGAGCAGCTCGGGCCTCTGGTGCTCGTAGCCGGGGAGGAGCAGGAAACGCGAGTCCTTGACGGCGAACGCCTTCTCGCGGATGCCGCCCTTGCGGACCACCAGCGCCGTGTCCCCACGCTCGAGCGCCCGGACGGTGACCGCCCACTCCTTCAGCGTTTGCTTCAAGGAGCCCTGCTGCGAGGAATCCAAAGGGTACACCTCCCGTATAATGCGGTTTATCTACAGCGAATTATATGACCTGAACGTCCGAGCTTCGACGGGAGGAGAGATGACCCAGCAGGAGACCCCGCACCGGGTGGAGCGCGACTCGATGGGGGAGGTAGAGGTCCCGCGCGACGCCCTCTTCGGCGCCCAGACGAGACGCGCCCTCGACAACTTCCCGATAAGCGACCTGCGCAAGCCGCGCCGCTTCGTGCAGGCCCTCGGCGCGGTGAAGCTCGAGGCGGCGAACGTCAACCACGAGCTCGGCCTCCTCGATAAGGAGCTCAGGGACGCGATCGTGCGGGCCGCCGAGGAGGTCATGGAGGGCGAGCTCGACGACCAGTTCGTCCTCGACGTCTTCCAGACGGGGTCAGGGACCTCAACCAACATGAACGCCAACGAGGTCATCTCGAACCGGGCGATCCAGCTCCTGGGCGGCGAGCTCGGCTCCAAAGACCCTGTCCACCCCAACGATCACGTCAACAAGGGCCAGTCCTCCAACGACGTCGTCCCAACGGCGATCCACCTCTCGGCTCTGATCTCCATAAAGGAGGACCTCCTGCCCGCGCTCGAGAGACTCCAGGGAGCACTCCAAGAGAAGGCGCGGGAGTTCGACGACGTGATCAAGACCGGAAGGACCCACCTTCAGGACGCCACCCCGATCCGTCTCGGCCAGGAGTTCGAGGGCTACGCCGGCCAGATGGAACGCGGAATACGGCGCGTCCAAAGGGCTATGGAGGAGCTCTTCGAGGTGGCCCTCGGTGGCACAGCGGTCGGTACCGGCGTGAACACCCACCCTGAGTTTGCCCGGAAGGTATGCGAGCGCCTGAGTGCTCGCTTCGGCGTCGAGGTGCGCGAGACCGATAACCACTTCCAGGCGCAGAGCGCAATGGACGGTACGGTGTTTGCCAGCGGCGCTTTAAAGAGCGTCGCGGTGAGTCTCATGAAGGTCGCGAACGACATCCGCTGGCTCGGGAGCGGGCCACGGGCGGGCATAGGGGAGATCGCACTCCCCGAGGTGCAGCCCGGCTCCTCCATCATGCCCGGCAAAGTCAACCCGGTGATCGCCGAGAGCGCAGCGATGGTCGCCGCCCAGGTGATGGGCAACGACGTCGCCATAACCATCGCCGGCCAGAGCGGCAACTTCGAGCTCAACGTTATGCTCCCGCTCATCACCTACAACCTCTTGCAGTCCATCGAACTCCTCGCCAGCGCCTCATCGAACCTCACCGACCAGTGCGTGGTGGGCATACAGGCGACCGAGCGCGGCCCCGAGCTCGTCGAGAAGGGCCTCATGCTCGCCACCGCCCTTGCCCCCGAGATCGGATACGACCGGGCCGCCGAGATCTCCAAAGTGGCCTACAAGACCGGCCGCACCATCCGCGAGGTCGCCCGCGAGAAGACCGACCTCTCAGAAGTAGAGCTCGACGAGCTCCTCGATGCCCGCAAGATGACGGAGGCGTAGGATAGCGGGGCTCGGCAACGCACGGACACCAGGGCGGGTCGACAGAGACCCGCGTATAATTGCCGGGTAGGGGACAGAGATGACGAGCTTATCTTCTACATCGTCGCCGGGGGCGGGTATTCCGGAGCCGGGCTCCGCCGAGGAGTTCCGGCGCTTCGCGCAGATCCAGGAGCGGCTGGAACCCCTGGCCCAACGGCTGGTCTCGGATCCGGGCGCTCCCCAGACAGTCGTGGTGGACCCTAGCCTCACGCTCGACACGGAGGAACTGGCCAAGATCTCGGGCGCGCACCACTACGAGGAGCGGTTGCTGTGCATGTTGATGCTGCTGCGTTTGCCCCGCACCCACCTCGTCTTCGTCACGAGCCAGCCGATACCGACGGCGATAGTGGACTACTACTTGCACCTCCTCCCCGGCGTGCCGCTACGTCACGCTCGCAGAAGGCTGACGCTCCTGAGCTGCCACGACGCCTCCGACGTGCCGTTGACGAAGAAGATCCTCGAACGGCCACGCCTGGTAGAGCGCATCCGGGCGGCCATCGCCGATCCCGACGCGGCGCACATGACCTGCTTCAACAGCACGGCGCTGGAGCGAACCCTCGCCGTGCGGCTGGACATCCCCCTCTACGGGAACGACCCGAAGCGTAACTACCTTGGCACCAAGAGCGGCAGCAGGGAGGTGTTCCGGGAGGCGGGGGTCCCGCTGCCGGACGGGTTCGAGCACCTGCGCGACGAGCAGGACATCGTGGAGGCCCTCATCGAGTTGAAGCGTCGCCAGCCGCCCTTGCGACGCGCGGCGATCAAGCTGGATGAAGGTTTCTCGGGCGAGGGCAACGCGGTCTTCCCCTACGATGGCGCTCCGGAGGGCAGCGGTCTCGCCCGCTGGGTTCGCGACGAGCTGCCGCGCCGGATACGGTTCGAGGCCCGGGGCGAGACCTGGGAACACTACCGGCACAAGTTCGCCCAGATGGGCGGCATCGTCGAATGCTGGGTGGAGGGGGAGGAGGTGCGCTCCCCTTCGGTGCAGTGCCGCATAAACCCTTTGGGGGAGGCGGCAGTCGTCTCGACCCACGACCAGGTTCTGGGAGGGCCTTCGGGCCAGATCTTCCTGGGCAGCACTTTCCCCGCCGATGCAGCGTACAGCCGGGACCTCAAGGAGTCCGGGCAGCGGGTGGGGGAGGTGCTCAAAGAACGAGGAGCCTTGGGCCGCTTCGCGATCGACTTCATCTCCGTCAGGCGCGAGGGGGGGTGGGAGCACCAAGCCATCGAGATCAACCTCCGAAAAGGCGGCACGACCCACCCCTATCTGATACTGCGGTTTTTGACTGACGGAGCCTACGACCCGGAGGACGGAACCTACTGCACCCCCACTGCGAAGCCGTGCTACTACTACGCCTCGGATAATCTCCAGAGCCCGGCCTACAAGGGCCTTACCCCCGACGATCTCGTAGACATCGCGGTGGACAACGGTCTCCACTTCGACGGCGCCTCCCAGCAGGGGGTCGTCTTCCACCTGATCGGGGCGCTCTCCCAGTACGGTAAGCTCGGCACCGTCTGCATCGGAGACAGCCACGAGAGCGCCCAGAAGTTCTACCAGGACACTGTGGCAGTTTTGGACCGCGAAGCACAGCGGTAGTGCATTGTGATTCGGGCAAAAGAGGTCGCGCCGACCCGCCGGAAGCTGGGTTGGATTCAACCGGTCGCAGAAGACGACGAGATAGACGGCCCGGACGTGGCCCCGAAGAGTCTGCCGGTGCGCAGGCTCTTCGGTGACTGACGAGATCGCGCGGACCGGCGGAACCCGAGCGCGAACGCATTGACCTTACGCAGTTGATAGAAAGGTTCCATACCGGCCGCCTGATCGCCGAGCGCCTGCGCCACGAGCATTTCGACGAGCTTCGCCGGATGCGCCGTGAT
>JALYGY010000173.1 GCA_030776865.1 Actinomycetota bacterium
GCCGCCTTCGTTGAGAGCTGCTGCCCCACGATGGTGCGCACGAGGGAGCCGTAGGCGTCGTCGGGACGGCCGCGGCGGCGAGCCGCGTGCTCGAGCGGGCCGATTCTCGCGACGAGCGCGGCCATGACCGGATCCTCGCCCCCGAGAAGAGTGCGGAAGCCCGCGTCCTCGGAGGGGTGCGCAGGCTCCCGGGCTCTGGGCTCGATCTTCTTACCGGCCGAAAAAGAGCTTGGCGGCCGGGCTCATCATCTCCGGGTTCCACATCGGCTCGAAGGTGAGTTGGGCGTTGACCGTCTCGACGCCCTCGATGCTTAGAGTTTCGGTCTCGACCTGCTCCTGGATCAGGTCCCCCACCGGGCACATGGGGCTCGTCAGGGAGAAGGTAACATCCACGTGTCGCCCCTCGTCGTGGACCCCCACGTCGTAGATCAGACCGAGCTCCACGAGGTCCATCCCGATCTCGGGGTCTATGACGTTCCTGAGCTGGTCCCTCACACGCTCCTCGGTTATCACCGCTCCACCTCTTGTCCGATCAGCTGTCGTTGCGCACGTAATTGTATCGGCCCACCCACCCTTTTTCAGCGCCCACCATCCCTGCTTCGCCTGCGCTAAGCTCTTGTTACGGCTGATGCACTTATCCCCCAATTTGCGCTCTTTGTCCACAACATGTTGTGGATAACTCGGCAACACCGCCCAATAACCGCCTTATGTTGTTACGGAAGATTAACTCTGGGCACCGGATTTTGTGCTCCTGGCGGATTCTCGGGAGATGGGGAGCCGGGCCTCGACGAGGTGTCGTGCTCGGGAGCGGCTGAGGTTCCAGGTGCGCCGGTCTCTCTCTTCGGCCCAGCGGGCATGGAGATGGTCCTCGATCATCCGGCGGTCGAGCTCGCTCATGTGGGGGAGCGAAGCGACCAGCACCGGCGCGGCGTCGGCGCTGAGGCGGGTCAGGTAGTAGGCGTCGAACTTCTTTCCTGCCTCCATGCGGTCCACGTTGATGCGGGCCACGAGGGCGTCCGGGTTCAGGGCGTTGATCAGGAGTATGGCCGAAAATCCCGTCGTTAGGACGCCGAAGGCGAAGCGCTCCCGGCTGCCCCTGAGCACGGTCACGGCGAACCAGACGAGGACGACCGAAATCCAGAGCATAAAGATCGTCGCGTACAGGCGCAACTCGGTGAGGCCGAACTGCTGGGTGTAGAGGTACATCCTCTGGAGGGCGGAGGCCACGATGACGAACAGCAGCACCACCATCGCCCCGGAGAGCACCTTGAAGACGCCTTCGTGGGCGGGGATCCGAGCGTGGAGGAGCCAGTGGGCGAGGAGCAGCACCGGGAGGACGAGCGCCGTTACACTCACGAGCTCGAAGAAGCCACGCCGGGCGTACTCGGCGAAGGTTAGACCGGCGGTCTCTACGACGCTGCCCGCGCCGCCGAACAGGTAGCGTACCTGCACCGCGACGAAGGCTTGGAAGAGAACGTCGAGCAGGCCGAGGACTACGCTCACCTCGACTATGCCGAGCGAGAGCCCCCGCGGGGCGAGGAAAGACCAGGCTCTCGGGGTTGTGGGCGAGGAGCGCGACCCACAAGAGACCGGCGACCGCCCAGGCGAAGAAGAGCGTGAGGAACACGTGGCCGAAGAGCTCGACCACGTCGAACCAGAACACCTCCACCACGAAGGTCTCGAAGACCGCATCCGCCGCCGCGAAGAGACCGCCGAAGACCAGCAGCAAAGGGACGGCGAGGAATATCCCACGCGTCACGCCCAGTGCCGGCCCGCGCCACCTGCCCTGCGCGACCTCCTGCCATCGAACCTCCTTAATCATCACGGGGAGCGCGCCTGCGGAGGAGAGGGTTCCGGTGTAGATCCCTCCCAGCACGTACTCCGAGATGCCGGAGAGCCGGATCCTACCCCGCCGCCACCGGAACGCCGCGAGCGCGAGCGCGACGAGCGCCGCCAGAACGTTCAGCGACGCCACTACCGGCGAGTCGCGCCACGCCACCCCGGCGGCGAAGAAGACAGCCACCGGCGCCAGCCAGCGTCCCCCTCCCGCCACCTCCAGCCTCCCCAGCGCGAGAGCGCCACCGCGACCCCGGCGAGAACCGCAACCCACAGGAAAACGTTTATACCCCACGGTGTTGCCCGCAGCAGCCAGTCTCCCAGCGAGCCCACCACAAGGGCCGCTCCCAGCACCCCGAGCCCCAGCTTCGTCCTCTCGTCCATCGGCACGAATCCTCCGTCTGCGCAACCCGTCGAGCCCACCCTAGCG
>JALYGY010000174.1 GCA_030776865.1 Actinomycetota bacterium
CCGGCTTGAACGCCGGCGAGCGCATCCTCGAAGACCGCGGCCTCTCCGGGCGCCACGCCGAGCGCCCGCGCGCCGGCCAGGAAGGTATCGGGGGCTGGCTTCCCCTTCAGCCCCTCGCGCTCGGCTACCACCCCGTCGATGCGAGCCTCGAAGAACCCTTCAATGCCGCCGGCGACCAGCACCTCGCGGGTGTTGGCACTCGAAGACACCACGGCGCGACGCAAGCCCGCGTCGCGCGCTGCCTCGAGGTAGCGCACCGAGCCGTCGTAGACCTCTACGCCCCCTTCGCGGATCATCCGCATGACGATCTCGTTCTTGCGGTTGCCCAACCCGCGGACGGTCTCGGCGTCCGGCGGGTCGCCGGACTCGCCCTCAGGCAGCTCGATGCTCCGTGCGGTGAGGAACGACCGCACCCCATCGTAGCGCGGCTTGCCGTCCACGTATTGGGCATAGTCGGCGACTGGATCGAACGGGACGAACTCCTCCCTTGTTCGCGCCGCCCGCTCGCGCAAGTATCCATCGAACATCTCCTTCCAGGCTGCGGCGTGGACCGTCGCCGTCCGGGTTAGCACCCCATCTAGGTCGAATAGGCACGCCCGCACGCTATCCGGTAAGCCGATCACGGCGACTCCAGCTGTCTGGTCCCGCGAGTTGTCTCTTCCACACGCACCCCGTATTCCGGTGCTTCTCCGTGAGCCTTGGGTTCCCAGTAGACTTCTTGCCCCTCCTACAGCATTTCAAATCGCGTTCCGAGTTTCCCACAGGTCCTCGCGGCTATTGTAGTTTGAAGGAGGCAGCTAGCTCAGCGCCTCCTCCAGGGCCTTCGCGACCTGCTCTAGCAGAGATATGGACAGCGCATTCGCGACTGTCCAGGGTTGTGGTCTTATCCGAGCCCGGCCTCGCGAGCGCGGAGGATAGCCTGCGCCCGGTCTGCGACCTGCAGCTTGGCGAAGATATTGGAGACGTGGTTGCGGACGGTCTTCTGGCTGAGGTGGAGAAGCTTGGCGATCTCGGGGTTCGTCTCGTGGCGGGCTATGAGCTCCAGGATCTCGCGCTCGCGATCGGTGAGTTCGGGGAAGGCCTCTTTAGGCGCGTCCGGACGCGGCGTGGAGAAGTACTTCATGAGGCGTCGGGCGATGGCCGGGCCGAAGATGGCCTCGCCGCTCGTGACGGCCCTTATGGCACGCAGAATCTCGGCCTTCAGGGCACCCTTCAAGAGATAGCCGCGAGCTCCGGCCTTGAGGGCGGCGAAGACCGAGTCGTCGTCTTCGTACATGCTTATCACGAGCACGCTTATGTGGGGGCTGGTGTGGAGGATGCGCCGGGTGGCCTCTATGCCGCCCGTCCCCGGCATGTTGAGGTCCATCAGGATCACGTCCGGTTGAAGCCTGGCGGCGAGCCTCACAGCCTCCTCCCCATCTCCGGCCTCTCCCACCACCTCGGCGTCGGGGGCGGAGAGGAGCAGAGCGCGCAAACCGTCGCGGAAGTGCGGGTGGTCATCGGCGATGAGGACGCGGACGGGTTCCACCCTCACGCCTCCCGGACACCCGGTTCGACCGCTTCGCCCTCCTGCGGACCGCGTGTTAGCGGCAAGACGGCCTCAATATGGGTGCCGCCCTTCGGCAGGGTCCCTATCTGGCAGGTACCGCCGAGCTCCTCGGCCCGCTCGCGCATCGAATGGAGACCTACACCTGCGGAGCGGTCCTTGGGGATGCCCCGCCCGTCGTCGGTGACCTCCAGGCGCAGGACGTTCGCCTGCTCGTCCGGCGCGATACGGACCGTGCAGTTGCGCGCCCTCGCGTGTCGGGCGGCGTTGGTCACGGCCTCCTGCACGATGCGGTAGGCGGCAACCTCCACGGCGGCCGGCAAGGGTGGAAGCTCCTCCAGAGCCTCTACGCTCACGCTGAGGCCATTGTGGTCGCCGTGCGCCGCCTGTACCCTGAGCGCCCCGAGGAGGCCGAGATCGTCAAGTGCGGGCGGACGGAGGTCGTAGACGAGACGTCTTACATCGGTGACGGCTTCCTGAGCCTGGACGGTGATGTCCTGCAGCAGGGCGCTGGAGCGCTCCGGGGCCGACTCCAGGAGATCCCGCGCCGCCTCGGCCTTCATCGTGAGGCTCGCGAGCTGCGGCCCGAGGCCGTCGTGCAGGTCCCGGCGGAGCCTGCGCCGCTCCTCCTCCCGCGCTGTCACCAGCCGTTCCCTGGACTTCTGCAGATCGGTGGAGAGGCGCAGGGCCTCTTCGGTCAAGCGCGTGGCGTGCACCGCTACACCTACCTGCCGAGCAAGGTCTTCCAGCAGGCGCCGGTCGGCGGGCGTGAAATCCGCCTCGCCGGGGCGCCGTCCCAGGACCAACCGCCCCACTGGCTCGCCGCCGTAGAGGAGTGGAAGACTGGTTGTATCCCTCACCGGCGCGCCTGTCTCCGCCGCGATCTCAAACGAGCCGGTGCGCCGGATCTCGACGGCGGCGTACGGCAGCCGCAACGCCTCCTTCACCGTCCGGACTACGGTGGGCAGCACCGCTTCGGGGGTAAGCGTGCCTTCGAGGCGCTGTCCGAGGCGCGAGACTGCCGCGTAGGGGTCGTCGCGCTCTCCATAGAGGAGGCGGTTGACGACTCTTTGCAGGCGGTTCCTCAAGGGTGCGAAGAGCACCGCGACGACGCCGGTTGCGATCAGCGAGATCAGCAGGTCGTCCGTTCGGAGCAGCGCGCCCAGATAGCCGACGACCAGCACGTAGAGACCGACTACACAGACGGTCAACGCGCCATACACCAGCGTGCGGTTTATGATGAGGTCTATGTCGTAGAGCCTATAGCGCAGGACCGCAATCCCGACCGCCGCCGGGACCACCGCGAACACCAGGGAGTCTACAGCTACAAACAATGTAGGGGCTACCGCCTCGACCACTGGCGAGAGGAGGAACCACACGGGTATTACCGAAGCGGCGAAGGCGAGCCACTTTATCTGCTGGCGCTGCTCGGTTCCGGAGCGCCTAAAGCGGACCACCAGGCTGGCCGCGGAGGTGAAGAGGAGCGCCAGCCAGAGCGGCAGCATGATGGCGTCGAACACCGCGACCGCGCGTTGCGGCGCCTCGACGCCGAGCGGGTTGACGAGACCCGAGTCCTTTATCTCGCCTGGCTGGAAAGCAGAGAGGCCGCCGGCGAGCAGGGAGAAAACGACGGCAAACCAGACGACGGGACCCCAGCGACGCGAGACCAACCGGCCGTCGGGGAAGTAGAGCGGCAAGAAGATGAGGATCAGCACGGCACCTGGCACCCCGAGCCAGGATCCCGGCCAGACCATCGCCCGCGCCAGGGGCAGAGAGCCGGGGTCGGTGAGGAGCCCGTACGTCGCATACTCGTGCACGAGCACGGCGGTGGTGAAACAGAGCGCGCTCATGAGGAAGAGCCAACCGACCGGGTTGGTCGGCCGGCGGGATGCGATTAGACTGCCCACCACCGCTCCCGACATCACGCTTGCCAGGAAGAGCAATTCTTCGATGCCGGTGCCGTTGAGAACGCCGAGCCCGACGGCGCAGGCAATCAGGGCGAGCGTCAGCCCGCACAGTAGCCAGGCAACCCCGGAGGCGGTCCGGCTACCCGCCGGGATCGCCTTCGTCGTCTGCTCGAGGTTCACCCTTCGGCTCCTTCCGCGGTACGGGGCGAGGTCCAAGTTTTCCGCTCTCCAGCGTGAATTCTACCCTCAGGCAACGCGAGGCGACCCGGCCGCCGGCGTTGCGCCGCGTTCCCACTCTTTGTCCGAAAGACGCAGGACCTTGAGCCCGACGTAGCCGAGGGCGATCAAGAAGAGCGCGAACATGAGCTCCGGGCTCACCGCCTCCGGGCCCACGAACTCCGATAACGGCGCTACTACGAGTGCGGCGGCGACCCAGAGCGGCGTGACCCGTGCCCGCCACAAGGCTATCGCCAGGAGGATCCAGCCCCCAAAGAAGCTCAGGAAGGGGAACAGGATCATCATGAAAGCGGCACTTTCGTACATCCCGTTGGCGAACTCGACCATCCGGGCTCTCGCGCCTCCGCTCTCGACCAGCGGCACCTCGACGAGCGCGTAGCCGATGATAGCCCCGTGGAAGAACGCGCCCAACAGCGCCAGTCCGCCGCCCACGTGACCCAGGACGACCGAGCGGTGTCGCAGCAAGTGCACTATCCCGAGCACGGCGAGCATAAAGAGAAAGAATGACATGAGGTTCAGAAACCCGCTGATCAACCAGCGCCCAGTATGCTCGGAGACGGCTGCGAGCTCGTCTGTGATATCGCCCGTGAACTGCGGGGTTATAACCGCTGAGATCAGGCCGACGCGCGGCGCGGAGATCAGGCAGAGCCCCAAAGCCGTGCGGCGAAAGTTGTTCGCGTCGTTGATGTTGAGCATTCTACGTCTTCTTTCTCGTAAGAGGAGGGGCACGAGACCCTCGCGCCCCGGGTGGCGGTCTTTCTATTGGACGGCGGGCTCTGAAGTTGCGCCGACTCGCTCCCGGCCGTCGAAGACGGCGTAGCCCAGCAGAGCCCAGAGAACCGCGGCGTAGCCAAAGCCGAGGAAGCCCCCCGCCGCGTCGCCGAAGGCCATTGAGCCGACGACCGCGATCAGCAACCAGAACGGGCACAGCAGCGGGACGAAGCGCTGCCAGCCGGGGAGCCGGTTCGCCCTGATCACGGTAATGCCGACTACCAGCATCCACAGCATACTCAGGGGCCAGGCTGCGTCCGTGATGCTGAAGATGATGCTCTCCCTACCGAGCAATCCTGCCGTCTCGAAGAAGCCGAACATGAATGCCAACACGAGGCCGACGAGTTGGATGAGTAGCACTGCCCGACCCCATTTGCTCGTCCCGGCCGCCCGCATACGCCTCATGCCGGTGTTGGAGCAGATCCAGCCGGCCATAAAGATCATGCTCGCGATGCCGGTGATCAGGGCGTTCTCCTGTCCCTGCCGCAAGAGCTCCTCGATCAGCAGCGCCGGAGCGCAGACCATCGCGATGGTTCCCAATATTCTGTCGTTCATGAAGATCTCCTTTTCTCGCTAGACCTTGCTGGTGGATACCCTACGAGGCGTGGTGTCCCGCCGTCATGAGGCAGAGTCCCGGTTTGACCGGGAAGAATGTCCCAGCTCATTGGGCAATGGTTCGTGTAGGACTTGCGCTGGTTGAGGCCGCCACGAAGAGGCCAAGAGCGCCAAAGTCTAAGGACCGGAGCCCAAGCTCCGGCCCCCCTCCTTCTACTGCGCAATGCGCGACCTCACAGCGCGGAGCTTCCTCCAGAGTAGACGATTTAAAGGCGATGTTTGTACAGAGCAAGATAGTAGAACGAGTCTTGGCGTAGCGCCCTACAATGGCCTCATGAGAGAAAGGACTTGTGAGGTGGTGCTCTTTGTGGTGACGCTAGCGAGTGGCTGAGGGGCCGGTGGTAGGCGCCGCAAGGACGCCGCTGATGCTCGTGCCGGGGTTGCTGTGCGACGAGAGGCTCTGGTGGCACCAGGCCGAGCATCTGGAGGACCTTGTCGAGCCGGTGATCGCGGATGTCACAGAAGGTGCCTCAATACCGGAGATGGCGCGCGCTGTGCTGGAGGCGGTGCCTGAGGAGCGGTTCGCCCTGGTGGGTCTGTCCATGGGCGGCTACGTCGCCCTGGAGATCATGCGCGTGGCGCCTGAGCGCGTCGAGCGCCTCGCCCTGCTCGACACCTCGGCCCGGGCAGACACCCCGGAGCAGACGGAGGGGCGGCTGGAGTTGATCGGGCTCGCGCGGGAGGGCCGCTTCCGGGAGGTTGCGCGCAGGCTGCTCCCCAAGATAGTCCACGCCGACAGGCTCGACGACGAGGGGCTCGCCTCTACGGTGTTCGCCATGGCGGAGGCTGTGGGCCCCGAGGCGTTCGTGCGCCAGGAGAGGGCGATAATCGGGCGGCCGGACAGCCGCGGAGACCTGCCGGGCATCGCCGCCTGCCCCACGCTCGTGCTCTGTGGGCGCGAGGACGCACTGATGCCCGTCGAGGTGCACGAGGAGATGGCCTCCCTCATCCCCGACTCGCGGCTGCACGTGGTCGAGGAGTGCGGCCACCTCTCGACGCTCGAACGCCCGGAGGAGGTAACAGCGGCTATGCGCGGGTGGCTAGGGACGGCCTGAAGCTGTACAAGCGGCGTCGCGAACCATTCCAACACTTGAGTAAGCTCCAACCCGGGACCGTGCCCAAAGCGCTTGAAGAGGAACGTATGCTGGCCGCATCTAATTCCTAGAGTCAAGCAACAGCCCACTCCTGTGAGAGTGCCTCCGCCTGCTCGAGCACGGTTCGGGTGGCCTGCTCCTACTTATCTGGCGGATAGCCGTTCTTGCGCAGGATGCGCTTGACGAGCACGCGCAGGTGCGCGCGGACGTTCTCGCGCATGGTCCAGTCGATGGTTACGTTGGCGCGGACGGTGGCCACGAGCTCCCGCGCGATGGCGCGAAGGGTCTCGTCTCCTAAGACCTTGACGGCGCTGTCGTTGACCTCCAGAGCGTCGTAGAAGGCGACCTCCTCCTCGTTCAGGCTCAACTCCTCACCGCGGGCGTTGGCCTCTCGGATCTGCCTCGCTAGCTCTATGAGCTCCTCGATGACCTGCGCTGCCTCGATCGCGCGGTTCTGGTAGCGGCTTAGCGCCTGTCCGAGCACCTCCTCGAACGAGCGGGCTTGCACGACGTTCCTTCGCCGGCGCGTTCGGATCTCGCCTGTGAGGAGCTTGTTTAGCAGCTCGACCGCGAGGTTGCGCTGCGGCATCCCCCACACCTCGGCCAGGAAGCCCTCGGACAGGATCGAGATGTCAGGCTTATCCCATCCCGCAGCTGCGAAGATGTCCACTACGCCATCCCGGGGCAAGAGCCTCGGAGACGATCTGGCGAACGGCGTAGTCGAGCTCTTCGTTGGTGTGCGTGTCGCCGGGCGTGCGCTTTGCCAGCACGGCTCGCACCGCCTGGAAGAAAGCTACGTCGTCCCGGATGCGCAGCGCCGCTTCGTGCGGGCCAGCCAGGGCGAAGGCATTGGAGAGATCCCGCACGGCATCCAGCAGCCGCTCCTTGCCGTCCTCCTGAGCGGGGATGTGTTCCTGGGCTTGTGGCAGCAGCCCCAGCCGCTCCGCCGGGGTGCCCGTGTTCCACTTCGAGCGGTCGAAGCCGTGGAAGAGACCCAGGCAGACCTCGTATTTTTCCAACATGGCTGCGACTGCTTCTTGCTGGTCTATCGCGGTGGTTCCCGTGCCGCCGCTCTCGGTG
>JALYGY010000175.1 GCA_030776865.1 Actinomycetota bacterium
GGCTGGGAGTATATGAGGAAGCTGGGCAACTCCCCCAAGGTTCCGAGGCCTCGTCACAAGAAGGCCAACTCCCATGAACAGGAGGCTTTCAAAAAAAGCTCTCTATGAGGGTTGCTCGTCTCAAGGAGAGCTACCCAACGGCGAAGGTAGAGCTGTGGTGCGCGGATGAACACCGTCTGGGCCTAAAGCCAATCATCCGCAAGGTGTGGAGCCCTATCGGAGAAAGACCGCTGGTGAAGGTCCACCAGCGTTATGAGTGGACCTACCTCTACGCCTTTGTGCACCCGAAAACTGGAGAAGTTCACTGGCTGATCCTACCTACGGTCAACGCGCAAGTGTTCTCGTTGGCTTTAGAGCACTTCGCCAGGGAAGTGGGAGCGGGCACCAGGAGGCGCATCCTGTTGGTCTTGGATCAAGCCGGCTGGCATACGGGCAAGGAGGTCGAAGTCCCTGAAGGGATACACCTGCAATTTCTGCCATCAGCCTCGCCCGAGCTCCAACCCTCAGAAAGGCTGTGGCCCTTGAGCAACGAAGGGGTTGCAAACCGCCACTTTGAGGAGATCGAGGAACTGGAGGAGGCGCTGATCGAGCGTTGCGTAGCTCTGTGCAACCAGCCCGAGCTCATTCGTTCGTACACCCGCTACCATTGGTGGCCTCAATCGGCATGAGAACCAACGCTATTCAAACGGACCTGGTATGAGTGGCGAAAACGCTTCTAGCTAGCCCGAACCTACGAGAACCGAGCCCAAAGCAATTGGAGCCGTCGCCGGGACCCTCTTATGTAGCGCGTGCAAGGCCCGCTGACTGGCTCACCAGCTATACTGGCGTTATGCGGGTGTTCTCGCTCTTGTTCGCTTTCATCGCGCTGGTGGTGCTGGCGATGTTCTTGATCTACGTGATCCGGGGTCCGGTGGACCCCCTGATCGCCGCCGGCCTCTTTGTCTCTTTTCTGGCGTGCCTGGCCCCCGCACTCTACCTCCTCAAACCTCTCGAGCCGCCCGAGGGTCTCCGGCGTCGCCGGGAACAGGCCCGCAAGGAGCGCGAGGGGCGCCAGGGATCTAGCGGCGACGGGTCTCGAGATCCAGGGTCATGAGCAGCGCGTCCTCGTCCCCGTAGTAGCGGCGCCGGAGACCGGTCGCGGTAAAACCCAGAGCTTCGTAGAGGGCGCGGGCCGGCGCGTTGCTTGGCCGCACCTCGAGGTGGACCCTGTGGGCCTCGGGGAAGGCGGCGAGCGCGGCACCGACCAGGGCGCGGGCGTGTCCCCGGCGGCGGCGCTCGGGGCGGATGGCGAGCGTCGTGATGTGCAGCTCGCCGGAGACGTGCCGGACCCCGATCTGGCCGAAGACCTCACCTTCCTCCTCGAGGGCAAGGTAGAGGCTGAAGCGACTCTCCAGCTCCTGGCGCCAGACCGCCTCGCTCCACGGCCGCGGGATGCACAAGACATCTATCTCCATGGCGGAGGGCAGGTCGGAGGGCTCCATCGGACGCAAGAGCGGCCCCCTCACGAGCGACTCCAGGGGTTGAGATCCCGCCGGATCTCGGCGTCCGGCTGGCGGATGTAGGTGGGGATGAGCTCCTCGGCGCTCACGGGCGTAAGGTCGGCCGAGAGCACGTGCCCGGTCGCCGTTACCCGGTGCAGGGGCGAGTCGTCGGGCGGGATGGGCCCCAGAGCCGAGAGCGCATCCCGGTAGCGCACCGCGCCGTCGCCGACGACCAGCGGAGCGTCTTTCGCCGGTAGATCCCCCGGCCTCACGCAAGAGATCCCCGTCGTCGGACCGACCTTAGAGAACCGCTGGACGAAGACCTGGCCACGCCTGGCGTCTAGGACGGCCAGCACGTCCTCGTGGCACGAGAGCGCCGGTGCAGCGAGCGCCGCTAGAGTGGAGTTTCTCGAGAGGGTGGCGCCGGTACCCAAAGAGAGAGCCCGGGCCGTCGCCGCCACTATGCGGATGCCGGTGAAGGTGCCAGGCCCCACGCCGACGAGCAAGCGCTCCACGGAGGCGAGGTCTTCCCCGGCGAGGCTCAGCGCGGCGTCGACGGCAGGGAGCAGGGCCTCGGAGGCGCCGCGGGCGGAGATGGAGATTTCGGTTCGGACTTCTCCACCCTTTGCGAGCGCGACGGTGATCACCGGGGTCGAGGCTTCGAGGACCAGGATCAGCATCGCGACATGCGTCTCGCGGCGGGCCCGGCCAGGCTCACCCGGCGCGTGGCCGGCGTCTGGTGGGAGATGAGCACGACGGTGGGGTCGTCGATGGCGTCCAGTGCGCCCTTCGAGGCCCACTCGACGAACGTTATGGCCTCTGGGTCGAGGTAATCGTCGAGCTCCAACACGTCCCGGTGCTCGAGTCCTTCCAAGCGGTAGAGATCGAGGTGGTTGACCGCCACCTTGCGCCCGCCCACGGTGCCCCCGTAGCTCCGGGCGAGCTGGTAGGTCGGGCTCGTCACTCGCTGCTCGATGCCCAAAGACCGCGCCGCCGCCCGGACGAAGGTGGTCTTGCCGGAGCCCACCTCCCCGCCGAGCACGACGACGTCTCCCGGTTCGAGGCAATTTGCCAACCTCTTGGCCAACGCCTCGAGCGCGGCCTCGTCCAGCCCCTCGAACTCCACGTGGGTAGTGCTCGCTCCTACCAGAGCCCCGGTTGGAGGGTCTCCCGCTCGGCGGGGACGCGGGGGACGTTGAGGGTCTCGTAGGTCGAGGGGCGTTCGGCCTCCAGAAGCTCCGGGAGGCGGGAGAAGTCAGAGATCAGGAGCGCCCGCTCCGCGGGGGTGTAGAGCGCGGGCGAGGGGGAGAGCGTGGGGAAGACGTAGCGCCCGTCCAGGGGTATGGCCCTACCGCGTATGCGTGCGACCGCCTCCTTTCGCCCCGTGAGAACCCGGCTCACCAGGTCCCCCATAGCCACCACCACCCTGGGGTCCACCGCCGCGAGCTGGGCGACGAGGTACGGTCGGCAGGAACTGACCTCGGAGGGCTTCGGCGAACGGGGCGGCGACCCTGGTGGGCGGCACTTGTTCACGGTGGTCATATAGACCCTCTCGCGCTCTAATCCCACCGACGAGAGCAACCGCTCGAGGAGCATCCCGGATGCTCCTCGGAAAGGCTTGCCCTCCTTGTCCTCGTTGAAGCCGGGGGCCTCCCCCACGACGAACAGCTCCGCGTTCAAGGGTCCCTCCCCGAAGACCACCTGCGTCCGCGAGTGGCACAGCCCGCACTTCGTGCAGCCCAGGGCCTCTTTCTGCGCCTCGGCGAAATCCAAGCGCTAGTACTCCTCGCTCTCCGGCAGGATAGCCCCGAGAAGGAGGTAGACCAGCAAGGTCACCACCAGGCTCGGACCAGGGATGATGACCGCGAGCACCGCCGTGGCAAGCCGCACCGCGCCCGGGCTCCATCCATACGTGTGGGCCACGCCGCCACAGACGCCGAGGATCCAACGGTCCCTCTTCGCTCGTTTGATGTTCATCTCAACTCCCCCATCTCACCGCGACCAGAGTCCCCCAGAGTACCACTCTGGTAACCCGCCCGCCGCTCTTCCGGACTACTTTAACGGGCCAACTTTCTCTCGGAGCAGGCCCCGGAAGTCCTCCGAGCGCGGCTGACCGTAGAGGCATAAGGGCTTACCGTCGGCGGCGGGCCTTTTTGCGGCTGGTGTTCGGGTTGGGACGGCCCTTTAGCTTGCCGGACTCTTCCTCCGAGCCCTCGCCTGAGGGCTTCTCGGGCTTGCTCTTCTTGTTCATCTCGGCGAGGCGGCGCCTGCGGCTCCGTTCGACGAAGGCGTAGACGAAGGTGAAGATAAGGAAGAAAAAGGCGGCGTTGACGAGCAGGCTGACTATCTGGGCGCGGTTCTGGAGTCCGAACGACTCGGGGTAGATCATGCTCAAGACGTAGAGCAGCGCCAGGTAGATCCCGATGACCACCGCGGCCCGCCTGGCGGCCCACTTCCAGTTAAGATCCTCGAACATCGCCGTAACTCCTCTCGACCCGCCGGGGGTTCACCCCGGTCGTTACCTCATAATTGATCGTGCCCGCCCGGAGGCCGAGTTCCTCGGCCGTCACGCGCCCGCCGTTCTGCTCGCCTATTAGCACGACCTCGTCTCCGACTTCGACCGACCCGTCGGCCGCGAAGACGCAGGCGTCCATCGTGACCCTCCCAAGGAGGGGCCGGCGCTCGCCCCGGATCAGGGCCTCCCCCTTTCCTGAGAGCGCCCTCCGATACCCTTCGGCGTACCCGACCGGCACCGTCGCCGCCAACGTCGGCTCCTCGGCCGTGAAGGTCAACCCGTAGGATACCCCATCGCCCGGTTCCAGCCGCCGCAAGTCGGCGACGTAGCTCTTGAGGGCCATCGCCGGCCGGAGCCCCTCTTTGGCCGGGTCCCCTGCGTCACCCGCCGGGTGGAGGCCGTAGAGCGCCACGCCGGGGCGGACGCAGGCGTGGTGCGATCGGGGATACCAGAGGGTGGCCGCCGAGTTCGCCGCGTGCACCAGCGCGCCACCAAAAGGTTGGGCGTCGAGGACGGCCTCGAAGGCCCCTATCTGGCGCCGCGTCGCCCTCTCGTCACAATCGGCTGAGGCGAAGTGAGTGTAGACGCCCGAGAGCTGCGTACCCAGGATCTTGCGCACCTCTCCCACCTGGTAAGGCTCGACTCCCCAGCGGTTCATCCCGGTGTTCACCTTCAGGTGTGCCTCGAGGTTGGGGCGGGCGGCGACGCGCCTCGCGCTAGCGAGCGAGTGCGCCGTTACCACGAGGCGGCACTCCTCGGCGAGCGGCAGCTTCTCCGGCAAGAGGTCGGTGAAGACCAGAATCGGGGCCCTTATCCCCGCACGCCGCAACTCGGCGCCCTCCTCGGCGGTCACGACGGCTAAAGCGTCCGCCCCTGCCTCGAGCGCGGCTAACGAGACGGGGACCGAGCCGTGACCGTAGGCGTCGGCCTTTACCACGGCCATCAGGCGCGCGCCACGCGTGCGGCGCTTGAGGGCGCGGACGTTGTGGCGGAGGGCACCCAGGTCTATCTCGGCCCAGGTGCGGCTCGGGGCTCGGACGCCGGAGGCCGTGCTATCCACGTTCTCCTCTACCGGCGAGGGTTCAGGACGTGGAGGGTCAGGATGTCCATGCGGGTGACGACCCCGCGAAGCCTCCCCTCCTCGGTGACGGGCAGGAGCTTTATCCTCTCCTCGGCCATGATCGTCGCGGCTTCGGCGAGCGAGGCGTCCGGGCCGATCGTAAAGACCTCCCTCGTCATGACCTCGCCGACGGTCACCCCGGCGCTCTTTATGGCCTCCTGGCGGTACTCATCCCAGTTGCCCAGAGGGATGACGCCGCCAAGGATGTCCAGAAAACCTGGGGCTTTGATCTCGGCGTCTCTGAAGATGAGGTCACCCTCGGTGACTATCCCGGCCAGCCTCCCGTCCTCGACGACCGGGGCACCGGAGATCCCCGACTCGGCGAAGAGCTTGATGGCATCCTCGACGGTCTGCTCCAGCCCCAGGGTTGGCCAGTCGGTTTGCATTATGTCTCCCACCCTCAGCTCTCGAATATCCCGCTGGTTCACAGATCCCCCTGCTCCTCGCTCCACAGTGCCGCTCGACACACCCGGTATTGTAGACGGGTCCTCACGCCCGCATGAGGCGCTAAGGTTTCCACTCCTTGAGCACGGGTTCTATACTGGTAGCCCGGCGATCGTCGAGGTCGAAATCGACGA
>JALYGY010000176.1 GCA_030776865.1 Actinomycetota bacterium
TCCACCCCGATGACGCACGCCTGGTTGGAGTAGTCCGAGTTGTCTACCGGGACGTAAACCTCTTTGTACATAAACCCCGTTCTCCTAACCTGTAGAACGCCGAGAGATCCGCCGTATTAGCTGCGACGGAGACGCTTCTCCGCGCTCTCGTACTCTACCTTTTCAGACGAACAGCCGCAAATTAAAGCGTTCACAGTAGAGGCGCTGTCACATACGCTTCCCTCACACCGAGGAGGCCGACGTCTACCACACCCGCAACACTCTGGCGGAGCAGTGCGAAACCCCCGCCGAGAGGCTGGGGCCGCTCGTGGACCATGATCGGGCAGGCCGCCCCGCAGGCCCTCCTGGTCGCGTCCTGACGGTCTCCCTCGAGAGAGACGCCTCCCCCTCCGTTTACCTGCGGTGGGGCGTCTCCCTTACGCGCACCGGCCAGAGGCCGAAGCCAACGATGCGGGAGGGGATGGCGCGCACAGAGGGGATGCGGAGCAGCAGGCGCACGAAGGGAGGTGGGGCGAAGGGCGCTCTGGAGCGGAGCGCAGGGGCCAGAAGCTGCTGCTGGACCAGGGTCTGGAGCCTCTGAATCAGGCGCGTCGGCAGCTCGCGGCGGCGCTGCACCGCCGCCAGGTATCTCGTGTCGAGATCCACGAGCCGCTCCTGGCTCTCTCTCAGTGGTTCGGCGAGCACGTTCGCCGCGACGACGGCGTCCTGGATGGCGTAGTTGATCCCGACCCCTCCGACCGGGCTCATCACGTGGGAGGCGTCCCCGATGAGGAGCAGCCCCGGCCTGTACCACCGCGGACAACGGCTCGACTCGACCGAGAGCAGCGATACTTGCTTCCAGTCCTCCAGATGCTCGACGCGACCCGCGAACTCCGGTGCCAGCTCCGCGAAGCTCCGGCGGAGCGCCCCGATCCCCTCTCTCCGCAGCTCGGGGAAGGTCCCCTTGGGTATGACGTAGCCTACCTGCCAGTAGTCGAAGCGGTCGAGCAGTATCGCGATGTGTCCCCGCCCGAACCGGCCCATCGCGCCCTCGGGATCATCTGGCTTGCGGGGCAGCTTGAACCAGAGGACGTCCATCGGCGGCGAGGTCTTAACGGGCTCGAAGCCAGCCAGACGTCTCACCCGGCTCCCGCGTCCGTCCGCCCCGACCGTGAGTATCGCCCGAACCTCGTGCCACCCACCCTCGCCCTCGTAGCGGACGCCCCGGACCACGCCGTCCTCCTCGACGAGCCCCCGAACCCGAGCCCCCATCAACAGGCGGAAGTTCGGATATCGTTTCGCTTCCCCGGTGATTTGCTCCAAAAAGCTCGTCTGCGGCATCATCGTGATGTACGGGAACCTCGTGGTCAGGCGGGAGAAGTCCACGGGCGTGAACGGGCCCGAGACGGTCTGGAAGGTAAGGCTGCGGACCTTTGTGTGGCGCAGATCTAGCAACCTCTCGGCGAGTCCGAGCTGGTCCATGATCTCCATGACCGAAGGGTGGAGGGTGTCGCCGCGGAATTCGCGGTCGAAGTCCGGATGCGCCTCGAGCAGCGTGACGCTGACGCCCGCCCGCGCCAGAAGCAGCGCCAGGACGGCGCCCGCGGGCCCACCGCCAACGACGCAGCAAGTGGTTCGCTCGACGCCGATCACCTCGACCATCTCTATCTACTCCACCTCTCGCAGCGTGAAGGAGGCGAGCAGGAGCAGCACCACGCTATAGGCGGCGAGCGCGACGAAGCTGCCCGACACGTTCTCCAGGGCCCCGCCCGGCTCGATGACCTCCTGGATCACGCCGTTGGCCCAGAACAGCGGGAGGGCGTGTCCGAGCCACTCGGCCCACTCCGGCAGTTCGTCCACATCCATCAGCAGCCCCGACAGAAACACAGAAGGCACGATGATGAGCGGCACGAACGGGAAGACCTGCCCCTCGTGGCGGGCGAACGTCGAGACGAAGATGCCGAGCATAACCGAGGCTATCGCGAGCAGCCACACCACCAAGAACAGCGTAAGCAGCGTCCTCGCCTCGTAGTCCAGCTCGAAGAGCCATATGACCTCGGTGAGCGCGACGACCGCCTGGAAGGTCGCCAGCCCCAAGTATCCCAGCACGTAGCCGCCGATGACCTCGGTGCGCCTGAAACCGTTTATGAACATCCGCTCCAGCGTGCCAGCCGTGCGCTCCTGAACCAGCACGAGCGCACACAGAAGAAAAGCCAGAAAATGGACCAGAAAGGCCGCCACCGGGACCGCGTAGCGGGCGGTGTCGAAGCCCTCGGGCATGGTGTCGAAAAAGAGCTTGAGAAAGTAGACGATCACCAGCGGCGCCACGATGGAGAGCGCCAGAAAGCGGTGGTTGCGCAGGAGTTGCCGGACGACCCGCCGGGCCACGGTGAAGGTGCGTC
>JALYGY010000177.1 GCA_030776865.1 Actinomycetota bacterium
CGGTGCTTGCCGCGGCTCACGGCGTTGGCGAGGGCCTTGTAGAGGATCTCGTTCACGAGCGTGCTCTTGCCCGAGCCCGAGACGCCGGTGATGCACGTAAAGACCCCCAGAGGAAACACCACGTCCACCGCTTTGAGGTTGTGCTCGCTCGCCCCGAGCAGGGTGACGGCGCCCGTCGGCTCCCGCCTCACGCTGGGCGGCTCGATCCTCCGCCGCCTGGCGAGAAAGTCCCCGGTCACGGAACGCGCCGCGGCCTCGATGTCCTCCACGCTCCCCACAGCCACGATCTCGCCGCCGTGCACCCCCGCCCCCGGGCCCACGTCCACGACGTAATCCGCCGTCCGGATCGTCTCCTCGTCGTGCTCCACGACTAGGAGCGTGTTCCCGAGATCGCGCAGCCTGGTGAGGGTGCTCAGGAGCCTGCGATTATCTCGCTGGTGCAAGCCGATGGAGGGCTCGTCGAGGACGTAGAGGACGCCGACCAGTCCGCTCCCGACTTGGGAGGCAAGCCTAATCCTCTGCGCCTCGCCGCCCGAGAGGGTGCCGGCCGAGCGGCTAAGGGTAAGGTAGCCGAGGCCCACGTCCACGAGGAAGCCGAGGCGCTCGCGGATCTCCTTTACGACGCGCTCGGCGATTATCCACTCGCGCGGGGTGAACTCGACCTTCTCGAAGAACCCTAGCGCCTCGGTAACGCTCAGCTCGGTGAACTCGTGGATGTTCTTGTGGCCCACCGTCACGGCGAGCGCCTCGGGACGGAGCCTCGCGCCCCTGCACTTCGGGCAGGGGACGTGGCTCATGAACTCCTCGATCTTCTCCCGCCGGTACTCGGAGTCCGTCTCGGCGTAGCGGCGCTCCAGGTTGCGGATCACGCCGTCGAACTGGGTCATGTACTGCCGCCTACGCCCGTAGCGGTTGCGGTAGGAGACGTAGATCCTGCCCCCGTTCGTCCCGTAGAGGATGAGGTTCTTGTGCTCCTCGGGGAGATCGCGCCACGGGGCGTCGAGGTCTGTGCCGTACTTCTCGGCGAGCGCTGAGAGGACGCTACCGTGATACTCCGTCTGGGAGTTGGCCCACGGGACGACGGCGCCGTCGTTGACGCTCAGATCCGCGTTGGGTACGACGAGGTCGGGGTCTATCTCGAGGCGGCTCCCGAGCCCGTCGCAGCGATCGCAGGCCCCGTGCGGGCTGTTGAACGAGAAGGTCCTTGGCTGTATCTCGGCGATGGAGGCCCCGCAGTTGGTGCAGGTGAAGGTCTCCGAGAAGAGCATGAACTCGCCCCCTCCGCTCACCTCGACCGTCTCGACCTGCACCAGTCCCTCTGCCAGCTTCAGGGCCGTCTCCATCGAGTCGGTGAGGCGGCGCTCTATGCCCTCCCGGATCACGAGCCGGTCCACCACGACCTCGATGTCGTGCTTGTAGTTTTTGTCGAGGCTCAGGTCGACCGGCAACTCGTGGAGCTCGCCGTCTACCCGCACCCGCGCGTAGCCCTCTTCGGCGAGATCCTTGAAGAGCCTGCCGTACTCGCCCTTACGCCCCCGCACGATCGGTGCGAGCACCATAAAGCGCGTCTTCTCCGGTAGCTCCAGAACCTTCTCGACCATCTGCTGCGGCGTCGAGGACGAGACGGGGAAGCCGCAGACGTGGCAGTGGGGCCGCCCGGCGCGGGCGTACAGGAGACGGAGATAGTCGTAGATCTCCGTGACGGTCGCGACGGTCGAGCGCGGGTTGTTGCTCGTCGTCTTCTGATCTATGGAGACCGCGGGAGAGAGGCCGTCTATGTGGTCCACGTCGGGCTTGTCCATCTGGCCCAAAAACTGCCGGGCGTAGGCGGAGAGGCTCTCGACGTAGCGTCTCTGGCCTTCGGCGTAGATGGTATCGAAGGCGAGCGAGCTCTTGCCGCTCCCCGAGAGCCCGGTCACCACGACCAGGACGTCCCGCGGCAACGAGACGGTTATGTTCTTCAGGTTGTGCTCACGGGCCCCGTGGACGACTATCTGGCTCTCGGCGATCTCCGTGCTCCCCTTCGCTCGCGAGTTTGGGCAAGTATACGGCCCCCTCTGGGGAGGCCAAAGGGTCTATCCGGGATGTGCGACGATTTTATCATCCGTCGGGGGCGCCTGACCCCTTTTCTTTCGCCCCTGACGGAGGCCTCGTATATATTAGGGGCACGGGTCTTTCGGTAACGTCGATAGGAACGGGGCATGATCCTCAAGGAGTTCTCCCGGATGCTGGTGGAGGAGCTGGACGCCACAGGCCCGGTGCCGGGCGACGCTGCCCGCCGAGTACGCGGCCTGGCCGTGGAGGAGCCCCCCGAAGGCTGGCTCGAGAAGGAGGAGGTCGCCGTCACCTCCAGGGAGGATCTGGACGAAGGCTTCCTTTGTAGCGTGCGTGAGGCCGGCTCACCGGCTGTTTTGTGGCGGAGGGACGGGGAGCCCCCGCCGGAAGCCGTAGAGCGTGCAACGGAGCTCGGCCTCGGGTTATTCATGGTCTCCCCTGAGGTGCCGCTGCGGAGGCTGCTCTCCGTCTTCTCCGCGGGCGACGGGCTCCTGCTCCTCTCCCACGGCGTGGGTCGTGCGCTGCTGGAGAGCGCGGGCGGAGAGACCTCGATCGGCGACCTCACGGTCCGGATCTCCGAGCTGCTGGACCGCTCCGTGGTGGTCGAAGACCCGGTCGGGCGCCTGATCTCCGGCTCCCGGGAGCCCAACGCCCTGCGCACGCTCCTCGATGAGCACGGCCTGCGGGCCTCGAAGGGGTCGGGGGTGGAAGAGACGCGTCGCGAGCGCCGGGACCGCTACGCCCGGCTCCCCGACGGTTACCTCTCCGTCCCCGTCGAACGGTGGCGGATAGCGGACAGGGAGTTTTTCTGGACCCCGATCGGGGCCGGCGGCACCCCCGCGGGCTACCTGTGGATGGACTTCGAAGACAGACCCCTCATGCCGGAGGACGTGGTGCTCCTGTACTGGGCCCGGCGTGTCCTGGAGACCGAGCTCGGCAAGGAGCGCATACGCCTGGAAACCGAGCTCGGCGTGCGGGGCGACTTCGTCGACGACCTGATAAGCGGACACTACGGCTCGATCGAGCTCCTTCTGCAACGCGCCCGTTACCTCGACGCCGACCTCTCGGAGGGCGCTCTGGTCCTGGTGGTGGACATAGATGATTTCGCCCGCTACCTGGAGCGCCGCAAACCGAAGGAGCCCGTTATACAGGAGTTGAAGCGACGCCTGGCAGACGCCGTGCGCCTCCAGGCTCGTCAGCTCTTCTCGAACTTCCTCCTCGGTCCGCGCTCCGACAACGTCATCCTCTTTCTTGCTCCCTCTGAGAGCGAGACGCCGGAGGAGCTCCCGGAGCTGGCACAACGTCTGGCGAGAGGGGTGCAGCGCTACGTCAAGGGCCTGCTGCCGGATCTCACGGTCTCCGTCGGGATCGGACGCCACAAGGTGGACCCCACCTCTCTCCCCGACGCCTACTCGGAGGCCCAGGTAGCCCTGGAGATCGGGCACCGCATCCACGGCCCCTCCTCCGTCTCGACCTTCGAGGGCTCCGGCACCTACAAGCTCCTCTTCCGAGTCTACAAGGAGAACCCCGAGGAGCTCGAGGCCTTCTACGGCGAGACCCTCGAGCCGGTCGTCCGCTATGATTCCCGCTACGGCACGGAGCTCATCCAGACCCTCACCACCTACCTGGAGAACGACGCCTCGACCGTCAGGACCGCGAGCGACCTCTTCGCCCACCGCCACACCATCCGCTACCGCCTCGACCGGGTCGGCGAGCTCACCGGCCTCGACGTGGACAAGAGCGAGGACCGCGAGCGCCTCACCCTCGGGATAAAGGCCATGCAGCTCCTTGGCCGCGTCCCCGAACAACCCTCGCGCTTCTCGGATAGATAGGCTACAGGTATCAGGCTTCAGGTTTCAGTTCTCCTGTTGCCTGAGGCCTGATACCTGTAGCCTTCTTTGTACTTCCAGCGCAACTGAGGTGCGTAGCGAAGTGTTCATCTTTGTACATCCGGCTAAAGACCTCCTCCGGGGCCGGGTCCTAGACTATGTTCGTAGTGAACATAACCCGAAGGAGGACACCTTTGCGGAGGCTCTTATTACTGACGACGACCACTGTGCTACTGGTGCTGGGGCTACCGGCTCTGGCGCTGGCGCAGGGCGGGCCGACGGTCGCGGATCTCTCGCTGGCGATGGACACTGTGTGGGTCATCGTGGCGGCCTGCCTGGTGCTGTTCATGCAGGCGGGGTTCGCGATGCTCGAGGTCGGCTTCTCACGGATGAAGAACGTCGGGAGCGTGGTCGCAAAGATCCTGGTAAACCTCGCCATCGCCGCGCTGCTTTTCTGGGCGGTGGGCTTCGCGCTCACCTTCGGAAGCGGCAACGCGCTTATCGGGACGCAGGGCTGGTTTTTAGCCGTGTCCCCAGATCGGGTCAATGATGTGTACGGCGGGCTCTCCTGGACGCAGGTGCCGCTCTCGGCGAAGTTTATCTTCCAGGTCGCGTTTTGTGCGGTGTCGCTGGCCATAGTCTGGGGCACGATGCTCGAGCGGACCAAGTTCGCCGTCTACGTGATCTTCGCGGTGGTCTTCGCCGGGCTCATCTACCCGATGGTGGGGCACTGGATCTGGGGCGGCGGCTGGCTGAGCGAACTGGGGATGCAGGACTTCGCCGGCTCCACGGTCGTCCACCTCTCAGGTGCCATGGCGGCGCTGGCCGGAACCCTCCTCCTCGGTCCCCGTCTCGGCAAGTACGACGACGACGGACGCCCCGTCACCATCCCCGGCCACAACATGCCGCTCGCGGTCCTGGGCGTGCTGATACTCTGGATCGGCTGGTGGGGCTTCAACCCCGGCTCCACGATGGCCGCCACGCCGCAGATCGCCGACATCGCCCTCACCACCAACCTCGCCGCGGCCGCGGGCGTGCTCGGCGCGATGAGCATGAGCTACGCTTACAGGCGCAACGTCGACGTTGGCATGGGGGGCAACGGCGCCATCGCGGCGCTCGTCGCCATCACCGCCCCGTGCGCCTTCGTCGCACCGTGGGCCTCGATCGTTATCGGTTTCATAGCCGGCGTCGTGATGTACGCCACCCTCGCCTACGTTGACCGCATCGGGGTGGACGACCCGCTCGGGGCCATCGCGGCCCACGGCATGGGCGGCATCTGGGGCACGCTCTCCTGTGGCCTCTTCACCACCCCCGACCTCGCGGCTATCGGCCAGCCCGGCCTCTTCTACGGTGGTGGCCTCTACCAGCTCGGGGTGCAGGCTCTGGGGATAGTGGCCGCGGGAGGCTTCGTCTTCCTCTCGTCGCTGGCGGTCTTCGCCGCTCTGAAGGCCACCATCGGCATCCGGGTCAAGCCTGACCAGGAGCTCGACGGGCTCGACATCCACGAGCACGGCGTCTACGGCTACCCTGACCTCGTCGCCACCGATCCGAACGGAAACGGCAACAATATCCCCAACCCGCTGGAAAGGACTACAGAAGGAACAGCGTAAGAGTCGACCGTACCCGGCCGGAACCGAGGTCCTGGCCGGGTACGGTTGCGTCGGGAGTCCCCGGGGAAGATGGAGAGCATGTGGGACCCACCTATAACCCAGGCCACGGCGGCCGGCAACAACGTCGTCATAGTCTACGCCGACCGGGTGGAGCTGCGAAGCGGATGGCTGGGACAGCACGTCGAGCCGGTGAGCATCAAGGACGTCTCGGCGGTTAGCGTCAGGGGCCTGATCAACTGCACCCTCACCATAG
>JALYGY010000178.1 GCA_030776865.1 Actinomycetota bacterium
GGGGCAGGGACCTGGTGACGGGGCTGCCAAAGACCGTCGTGATAACCAGCGAGGAGGTCAGGGAGGCCATAAGCGTCCCCGTCGAGGCGGTCATCGCCGCCGTTCGGGACACTTTGGATCGCACGCCCCCCGAACTAGCGTCCGACATCATGGACCGCGGGATGGTTCTGGTGGGTGGTGGGGCTCTTCTGAGGCACTTCGACGAGCGGCTCAGGCGCGAGACGGGCATCCCGGTGCACGTTGCCGACGACCCGCTGATGAGCGTGGCCATCGGCAGCGGCCGCTCCCTGGAGGAGATAGACTCCTATCGCGGCGCCCTCTCCTTAGACTAGCGGGTCGTGGGGAGGAGGAAATCCAGCGCAGCCGGCGGTCTGGCGGCCCTCTTTATCCTCTGCGTGAGTAGCCTGGTGCTCTTCACCGTCTACGTGAAGGAGGGAGAGGCGGGGCCGCTGCACACGGTCCAGCTCGGCGCCGCGGAGGTCCTGCGGCCGGTGCGGAGTGTGGTCGCCGCCGGCGCCGAGCCCTTTCAGGAGGTCGGGGAGAAGGTCCAGGGCGTCCTGGACACGGGCGAGGAGGAACACCTCCAGCGCGAGCTGCAGGAGGCCAGGGGGCTCGCCGCCCAAGCGTCCCGCCTGGAGCGGGAGAACGCCCGGCTGCGTGAGCTCTTAAAAGGGGAGCGCTCCTTCTACGAGTACGGATCCCTCGCCCGGGTGGTCGCCCCGGTCGGCAACCAGTTTACAGACAGGATACAGATAGACGTCGGAACCGAAGACGGGATCAAACCCCAGATGCCGGTGGTCGTCGGCGAGAACACGCTCGTCGGGCGCACCACGGAGAGCGTCAGCCGCAGCACCGCCGAGGTCATGCTCGTCACCGACCGGGAGTTCTACGCCGGGGTCAGGATAATCCCGCCGGCCGAGTTCGACCCCGCCTCCGGCCAGCTCGGCCCCGCCGTCACCGCCGAGGACGTCTCCTACGGCGAAGGACTCCTCGGGACCAACGTCGAGGGGTACCTCGGGATCGAGTACGTGAACCTGGGCTCTCGGGCCGAGGAGGGCGACTACGTCGTTACCAGCGGCCGAGCAGGGACCAGGCAGCTCTTGTTCCCGCCGGGGTTGTTCGTGGGGACCATCGAGTCGGTCAGCTCGCAGGATATAGACCAGTTCAAGAAGATAGTCGTGGAGCCGGCCATGAACGCGGACGATCTCGAAGAGGTGCGGGTGATCGTCGATTGGTAGCCGGAGCGGGGGGATAGCAAAGATGGAGCAGACCTCCATCGTCCGCGCCGCGCTCCTGGTGGCTCCCGCCGCTCTCTTGGATGCGGTCCTGGGACCCTACCTGACCTTCGGGTGGGTCTCGCCGAAGCTGACTTTGCTCGGGATCGTCTTCGCGGTCGCCCCGCTGCGGGACCTGCAGGCCGTGTTGCTCGGATTCTTCGGGGGCATACTCCTCGACGCTCTGAGCGGCGGACTCTTCGGGGTCGGCACCCTGAGCGGTCTTCTCGCCGGGATCCTCTCGGCGCGCGCCGGCACCGTGCGGCCCAAGGGAGCCGAGAGGCTGCTGCTGGCCCAAGTGGTCGCGGTCTCGGTTGCGGCGTACGACCTGACCTACCTAGTGGCCATCAACTTCGCCGGGCTCGAGAGCCCGCCGCTAGGCGATTACGCCGTCGTGGGCCTGACCCCGGACGTGCTGTTGAACGCATTCCTGGCCTACCTGATGGGCGGGTGGCTTTTGAAGCTCGGTCGCGACAAGACCTATGCCTGGGAAGACTGATGAGCCTGACTCGCAAAGACGTGAAGACCGCGCGGGGTGAGATCAGGGCGAAGTGGAGGTCCTTGGACCCGGTGCTCCTCTTGGTCTCCTTGGCGCTCTCGGCCTTGGGCATCCTCGCCGTCTACGTGGCCGGGGCTGACGCTCGAGAGACCTACGCCATGAACCAGGCGTTCGGCTTCGCGGTCGGACTCGCCGCGGCCGTCCCGCTTGCGCTCATAGACTACCGGGTGTGGCAACGATACCTCAGGCCCATCTACGTCCTCATCCTCCTCATGCTCCTGACGGTCCTGGTGATGGGCGCCGCGGCCGGCGGCGCCCAGCGCTGGGTGGACATCGGACCGGTGCAGGTGCAGCCCTCGGAGTTCGCCAAGCTGGGCGTAGTGATCGTGCTCGCCGGGTACTTCGCCGAAAAGCCCGTCGGCGAGTACACGGTCTTTCTCAAGGCTCTGTGCATCCTCGCCGTACCCGCGTTGCTGGTGTTCTTGCAGCCAGACCTCGGCACGGCGCTGGTCTTCGGGGCGATCTTCTTCGCGATGACGTACGTGGCCGGGGCAAAGCTCATCCAGCTCGCGGGCCTCGGCGTAGCCGGCGTCGCCGCCGCGTTTCTGGCCATCAAGCTGAAGATCCTGGAGGAGTACCAGGTGGCTCGCCTGATGGCCTTCTCGGACCCCGACTGCACCAATTGGATCAGCTACCAGGTGTGTCAATCGAAGATGGCGATTGGATCAGGGGGGCTCAGCGGCAAGGGACTCGAGGCCCAGACGCTCGCCAACCTGGGCTTCCTTCCAGAAGACCACACGGACTTCATCTTCTCCAACCTCGCCGAGAGGGTGGGCTTCATGGGAAGCATCGTGCTCGTCGTGCTGTTCTTCTTCCTGATCTGGCGCATACTCCACGTCGCGACCATATCCCGCGATCGCTTCGGGGTGCTGATCGCCGTCGGCGCGGCGACGATCTTCCTCTTCCACGTCTTCGTGAACGTCGGGATGACGATGGGGATCATGCCCGTGACCGGCATACCGCTGCCGTTTATCAGCTACGGGCGGAGTAACCTGGTGGTCAGCGTCCTCTCTTTGGGCCTCCTGCAGAGTATAGCTATACACTCGAAGGCCGAGGTCTCGAAGCATCCGAAGGTGTAGGGTCTCCTGGTCGGCGCGGCGGATGGCGGTTATACTATCGCTCTGTACGGCACGTTTTGTACGCTTATCGGAGTCTTTGGAAAGTTCTAGGAGCTACTATCATGTTTGCGGTCGTAAAGAGCGGAGGAAAGCAGTACAGGGTGAGTGAGGGCCAGGAGCTCGTCGTCGACCGCCTAAAGGGCGAGGTCGGAGACCCCGTCGAGCTTCCGGTCGGCTTTGTAGCCGACGAGGAGGGCTTGGACCTAGGGGCGCGGACGGCCAGAGCGGAGATCCTCGAACACCTGCGGGGCGACAAGATCTACGTCTACAAGTACAAGCCCAAAAAGGGCTACAGAAAGAAGACCGGGCATCGGCAGGAGCTGACCCGGATCAGGATTCTGGAGGTGTCGGATGGCTCATAAAAAGGGTGGCGGCTCGTCGCGTAACGGCCGCGATTCGGAGGGGAAACGGCTCGGGGTGAAGGCCTATGGGGGCCAGCTGGTGAGCCCCGGGAGCATCATCGTGCGCCAGCGCGGGACGAAGGTGCATCCGGGCGCCAACGTCGGGAAGGGCTCGGACGACACCCTCTTCGCCAAGGTGGGGGGCAGGGTGAACTTCAACCGTTCGCGCGGCAGGAGCGTGGTGAGCGTGTTCGAGGAGCAGGAGGCCACGGCCTGAGAGCTGCGCGTTCCGGGGGTCTCTAGCCCCGTTGCAGTTCGTAGATGAGGCTCGCTTCGTCGTCCGCGCGGGGAGCGGCGGCGACGGCAGCGTCTCTTTTAACCGCGAGAAGTACAAGCCGCGCGGCGGGCCCGACGGTGGCCGCGGCGGCGAGGGCGGCTCGGTGATCCTGCAGGCCACCGAAGATCTCTCGACCCTAGAATCCTATGCCCACCGCAGGGTGATAAAGGCCGGTCGCGGCGGGCACGGCTCCGGCAACAACCGCACCGGCGAGCGCGGCAAAGACGCCGTGCTCGAAGTCCCCCTCGGCACCCAGATCTTCGACGAGGACGGCCTCCTCGCCGACCTCTCCGTACCCGGGGAGTCCTTCGTCGTGGCCCGCGGCGGCGAGGGCGGACGGGGGAACGCGTCCTTTGCCACCTCGATGCGCCAGGCGCCCGCCTTCCGCGAGAAGGGCCTGCCGGGGGAGGAGCGGGAGATACGCCTCGAGCTCAAGGTGCTCTCGGACGTCGGGCTCGTGGGTCTGCCGAACGCCGGCAAGTCTTCCCTGCTCGCGTCGCTTAGCGCCGCCCGTCCCCGGGTCGGCGACTACCCGTTCACCACGCTCGCGCCGCAGCTCGGGGTGGTGGACGAAAAAGGCTACCGCGAGCCGTTTGTGGTCGCGGATATCCCCGGTCTGATCTCGGGGGCGAGCGAGGGTCGGGGCCTGGGCAACCGTTTCTTGCGGCACGTGGCGCGGGCGCGGCTACTGGCGCTCGTTCTGGACGCGAGCGAGAACCCCGAGGAGGCGGAGGACATCCTCAGGGCGGAGCTGCACGCTGCAGGTCTCGGCAGAAAGCCGGCGGTTACCGTCTTGAACAAGGTCGATCTCCTGGATGAGGAGCTTCGAGGGTATCTGGGGGAGACGTTTCCGGGCGCACTACAGGTCTCGGCCAAAACCGGCGGGGGCGTCAGGGGGCTCCGCGATCTCCTGGAAAAGAGGCTGCGCGCGTTAGGAGAGCAGGCCGCCAGCGACGAGGAGAGACGCCGGGCTCACCGCGTGTTCCGTCCGGCGTGGAGGGGCATAAGGGTAGAGCACGAAAACGGCGCCTACGTGGTCTTTGGCGCGGACGTCGAGCGGCTCGCCCTCAGAACGGACTGGGAGAACCCCGAGGGTGTCGAGCGCTTTCAGCGCGAGCTCGAGAGGAGGGGCGTCGTGAGCGCCCTGCGGCGCGCCGGCGCGACCCCAGGCGACGAGGTCAGGATCGGCGAGACGGTGTTCGATCTCCAGTGAGGTACGGGTTTTGAGAAGAGGGATCTTCGGGGGGACCTTCGATCCCATCCATCAGGGGCACATGATCATCGCCGAGCAGGTCATGGGGGAGCTCGGCCTATCGCGCGTCGTGTTCGTGCCGGGTGGCATCCCGCCCCACAAGGAGGCCTCCAGCGTACGCGCTTCGGCCGGGGACCGGTTCGACATGGTCGAGGCGGCCGTAGCGAGCAACGAGCGGTTTCTCGTGGACAGGGTCGAGGTAGACGCCGGACGCCCGATGTACAGCGTCGAGACCGTGCGCCTCCTGAAGGAGCGCTCGCCGGACGATGAGTGGTACTTTATCAGCGGCGCGGACGAGGTCTCGAACCTGCTCAAGTGGAAGGAGCCGGACAGATTGCTGGAGGAGGTCGTCATGGTCGCGGCGACGCGCCCCGGCTACGACCTCGGTAAGCTCCACCACCTCGAGGCGGGGTTACGGAATTTCGACCGGATCTTCCCTGTCGAGTGCACGCGGGTGGACATCTCGGCGACCGGCATCCGGCGCAGGATCTTGCAGGGCAAGAGCGTTCGTTACCTGGTACCGGAGGGGGTACACGACATCATAGAGGACAGGGGCTTGTACAGAGGAGATGGAGAGCGAAAGAGAGGAGAGAGCTTGAGGGGAAGAGCGTCGTGAGACGCGACGAATCCGCCATCCGGGAGAGCTTCAAAACGGAGGGCGAGGCGCTGAGTTACGAGATGGCCGCCACGGCGGCTCGAGCCGCGAGCGAGATGTTCGCTAAAGCCGTCACCCTGGTGGACCTCAGAGGACTCGTCTCGTACACGGACTACTTCGTGATAGCCAGCGCCGAGACCGAACGCCAGACCCGGCGCGTAGCCGAAGAAGTCATAGAGAGGATGATCCACAACGGCCACCGTCCGCGCACAAAGCGCATACAGGAGGGGACCGCCTGGATCAGCCTCGACTTCACCGACGTGGTCGTTCACATCTTCACCGACGAGGCTCGCGATTACTACCGCTTGGAATCCCTCTGGCGCAGCGCCCCACAGGAACGCTGGGGGGAGTAGAGAAGAGGGGGGCGGCGCGCCCGAGAGCGCCCCTCGCAACACATTGACACTCACCCCCTAGGTGCCTATACTCTGAGGGCTTTTGGGGCCGTAGCTCAGCCGGGAGAGCGCCACGCTGGCAGCGTGGAGGTCACGGGTTCGATCCCCGTCGGCTCCACTCTCTATCCTCTCGAGACTAAAGCCTTCTGTCCCGCCCTCCGATAACCTATCCCGTGAGAAGAGAGGCCTTCGAGGCCGTCCCTTGCCGTCGCTGCGTTGGCGGCGTACCAGCGCTGTTGGTAGAAGTGCGTGTCAATCGCAAGAGAGGAGGTGACAAGTGACCGAGCGAGAGCGCCAAATCGAGTACCTCATGGAGTGGCCTATCTGCATAGACCGGGCAGAGGCCGAGCGCCGGGCTAGGGACCTCGACCTGTGGTTGGTCGAGCCGGACCTGCGGCCCGACCTGCAGGGCGAGGAGGCCGTCCGCGAGTGGGAAGGGGCCGTCGCGTTCATAACGGCCATGACTGAGGGCTTTGCCTACACGGGCGACGGGGTTATTAACAACGCCACCTCGCAGCTGCTCTACGACGCGCAGCGCCGCGCCGAAGAGGCTCTGCGCCGTGCCAGAGAGCGGGCCGAGGCGTAGGGAGGTTGAGAGGGCCGGGGTATCCTTCAACTAGGAGCCGCGGCCCTCTTCGTTACTAATCTCGGCACCTAAGAGGTCGTGCGCCTATTAGCGCGGCTATTCGCACATGGCAACTCTCAGAGTCGTTATACAGCCTCTTGACTGCCCCTTGACACGTACGCTACTCACCTATTGACGCAAGCTCTTAATAGGTCGGCTTCGAGGTTGCCCTCAAAGCTATCTGTCAACCTTGTGGCTTCTCCAACCCCTGCCGGAACTCTCTCTCGACGAGCACGTTGTTATTGTTGGCATCCCACCCGCCGAAGAGGTTGACATTTTTTGCACCCTGACTGAACTCTTTCTGGGTGAGCTCATTGTTGTTGTTGGCGTCCCAATCAGCGAAGTTGGCGTTGATGTTATTAAACCAGGGCTGGTTTTTGGAGAAGGCGTTGAACTCCTTTTGTGAGATGGCCCCGCTGTTATCGGCGTCAATGCTCCCGAAAACACCTTGATTGAACTCTTGCTGAGTGAGTTCGTTGTTGTTGTTGGCGTCCCAGTCAGTGAAGTTGCCAACCTTCACAGCGTTGTCGCCGCCTCCGGTTCCCTGCTCTCCGCCTCCGCCTCCCTGCTCCTGCCCGCCGCAGGCGGCACCAAGGAGGAGCGCGAAAGGAATCAACAAGAAGACGGTCAGGGTTCTCTTTGCGGTAGTAGATACCGTCATGGTTTCCTCCTCTCAAGCTTCTTCTCGTTTATCAAGGTATCCAGCGTCTGTTAGTGTTCTGTGACCCTTCAGTAAAAGTTCGGTAAGAATTCAGTAAAGGCCGCACGTAAGGGCTACGCCAATGGGAACTCCTGCCTTCCGGCGGCTGTCAGCTTCCCTATTCGTGCGGCCTGTAAGGGGCACTGAGACCGACCGGGCCGGGGTCCTAGCTATCGCTCGGACTTCGGCCCTTTCAGCTCCTTATCACCTAAGAAGCGTCCGCCGTGGCCCCGCTACCTGTAGCGGTGTCGACCTTCGCGGCCCTCGTTAAGGGCCAGCACCGCAAGCTGCACCAGGAGGTTGTTGAGCGCCACCCGGTAATCCTCGAGATCCTGAGGGTCGCCGGAGCCGAGGTGCCGGCCGTGCGTTTCTTGCACAAGGCGATATTCCTCTCCCAAACCGTAACGTTCCACGAGTTCGCGGGCCCTGTTGGCGATCTCCGCTCGCGCGTCCCTCTCTTCCACCGAAAAGCTCCCTTCTTTCGAGCATCTTACCCTGTCTGCCCGCTCGGGGTATTCAGGAGCCAACCTCGCGGCGGTTGCTAAGAGCACTATTGTGTTTGCCGGCACTAACGCCGAAAGCTTTCCACAGCCGCATAGTGGTGGCGGGCCGGGCTATCCTTCGGGGTGTCCCGGCCCTTTTTGTGATGTTTAGCCTCCCCCGGCTTGCGGGCACGGAGTTTCGAATTCCCCAGGGCTGGTGAACATGATAGAAACCGAAGAGTACACCGTTTGCCACCCAGCTCCAGCGACCAAACACACCTTCCATCTTGGGCAGCAACACCCCCCGAAAGAGAAACTCCTCCCCCAGGATCGTGTTGAATATAGCCTGAACCACGAACAAGATGAAGAACCACCAGGCACCCACTAGCCCTTCCAGGATCTCTTGCGATTCGAAGATTGCGTCGAGGCTATAGCTCCCGGGCTCCGCAAGAAACGGAAAGACCGACACCCAAGCGTTCTCTATGGGAGGGTCCAGTGAGAGTTCTACCAGCGCGATCGCGACGAGGAACGGCACCACCCACAACCACAGCCTTGCGCGGGATGCTCCGGTCGCTGGTTCCCGCGGGGTATTGAGCCTGAGCCCCCTCTTGAGAGTCGCCCAGCGCAGATCACCTTCCTCCCGACGAACGATGATCATGGAAAGGACGAACAACCAGATCAAACCAAGTGTGATCAGCACCAGCCGCGTGACGCCGAATGCGAGGGGATCTGTCTCGAATTCGGGTGCCACTAGCGGAAAGACGATCCAGCTTAGGATGCCCATTGGGGCAGCCGCGAGTGCCCAGATACCTAGGATCTTTGCAAGAGAATACTGTTCGCGCATAGACTTCCTCCTAGGTGGCGCTCTCCTCCACCGCATCCCATGTTAGCAGAGCAGCTGCGGCCTCCATTCACCCAACGTCGGGGAAAGAGTGTTTTCTACGAACTTCGCCTGTCCAGAGTTCTCGGGAGTTGCGGCAGGTCTTGTATTGCATCATCCTCACCTTGTTACGTAACACGGCGGGGCTGACGAGCCCCACCCCCAGGATAAAGTGGGTGTTCCTCTATGAGGCGCAGAATGAATCACCTGCTCAGTATCAAGAAATTCATGGCGATATCTATGACGATTATGTTGGCTCTAGTGATACTGCTATCGACTAGCGGATCAGCCATGGGCCAAGAAGACAGAGTCGCCCCGGGCAAGAATGTATCCACTGCGCCACAACAACTAGGCCCGACCGATCCCGCCGAACTGAAGGCCTTCCTGGACAAGCTATTAGGAAGGGAGATGGAAAAGCATCACATCGCCGGGGCAGCCGTCTCTGTCGTCAAAGATGGCGAGTTGTTTTTTGCCAAAGGTTACGGCTCCGCCGATCTTGAGAACGACATCCCTGTCGAC
>JALYGY010000179.1 GCA_030776865.1 Actinomycetota bacterium
CGTCCGCAAGAAGATAGAACCGGACCCCAAGAACCCTCGCTACCTCTTAACGGTGCGAGGCGCCGGTTACAAGTTCGCGAGCTTCTGAAGTCTACCGGAGCCGAAGACGGTCAACCATGTCGGTGGAAGATAACATCACGTTCAGTGCGCGATCGCGCAGGGACGAACACGTAGGGAGCCTCGCCGCGCGAGCCATAGCCGCCGAGCAGCCGGGAATAGAGGTCCGTGCGCGGTGTCTCATCCACCGCCCACCGACTCCACCGCTCCCGATTGGGCACCGCCATCCGATCTCTGCGCTCCTCCCACAGCCCATGGTCCGGTTCACCCCAGCGCTCGGCGGCATCGTCGTTCTCAGGCACGGCTATCCTCCCTTTGCCGGTCTTCGAGCCCAGGTAGACACGCTGCCAGGCTGAGCCCCCGGAACCGCCCACCCGTCTCAGGTACCGGAGGCTGGCCAGCGGCTCAACGATGCCGAAGCCGAAGATGGCCAAGGAGATTGCGGCCGAGACGCAGAGCCTGAGGAAGGCGAGCGCGGCGCAGAAGATGCGCAGGGGCCAGGCCGTCGGGTCCTTGTCGAAGCCTGGTGGCTCGAACCCGGCCATCAGCCTCTCCTGACGAGCACCGCGGTAGCGAGAGTCCCGGCTCCGACGGCGAGCAGCCAGCCGCGGTTCTTGGTAACCCAGAGCTGCGGACTCTTCTCATGCGACCGCCCATCGAAACTCCATGTGCTCCGCGGACGCCGGGCACCGGCTCGAAGAGGTTCGAGGGACGGCCGGGTCTACGGGTTCGTCCGTCTGCTGGGAGTCGAAGGCCGTGCGGGCCAGGTAGCGGTCGGCGAGCCGGGGCGCCACCTTGTTGCCGAGAATGGTCAGCACCGAAGAGGTTCCCACGTACACCTCTCTTCGCCTACGGTGGGCGGCCCAGTAGATCGCGTCGGCCGCCACCTCAGGCTGGAAGATCGGCGGCACCGGCTGCGGGTGGTTTGGCATCCTCGCCTCGCAGTGGTCGAACTGAGGGGTGTTCAGACCCGGCAGCTGCACCATCGTGATGTGCACGCCCGAGCCGTCGTGCATCAGCTCGACGCGTACCGAGTCGCTGAAGCCGCGGATCGCGTGCTTCGCGCCACAGTACGGGGCCTAAAGTGGAATAGAGCGGTAGGAGAGCGCGGAGCCTACCTGCACAATCGTGCCGCGGTCGCGTGGCAGCATCCTCCTCAAGGCGCTCATAGTACCGTAGACCGTCCCAAGGTAGGTCACCTCTGTGGCCCTCTCGAACTCCGCGGCGGAGATCTCCTTGAAGCGAGCGAAGACGGTGGTCATGGCATCGTTTACCCACACATCTATGGGCCCCAGCTCCTCCTCGACCCTGCGGGCGGCATCCTCAACGGCATCCGCGTCGGCGACATCGGTTGGCAGGGCGAGAGCCTTGCCCCCAGCGTCTCGACCTCTCTGCGCGCGCCTTCCAGGCCGTCCGGGTTGCGGGCGAGGAGACCGATGCGGGTCCCCGGGCTCCGCCTCGCGAACTCCCTGACCGTCACCCGCCCGACTCCGGCGGAAGCTCCAGTCACCACCAGACTTCTGATCTGCTGCCGTCTCGCACGTTCTATCCTCCGTTCCCTGACCGCAACCCTTCACTCCTCGATGGCTATCAAGGGGAGACCGGTTTCCTCATCGGTCTTGCGTCGCAGGTGCTCCGGCGACTCGGTGAGCACGGCCTCCAGCGTCGGACGGACACGCGCCTCGAGCAGATGCCCGCCCCGGGTCGTGCCGTCGTATCTGCCCACAACCACGTGCGCATGCACCTGCGGACCGCCATCCTCCTCGATGGTGATGTTCCCGGCTAGCGAAAGGACCTCAACCTGCTCATGAATCGGGATCTTGTCGTACTCCTTCTTCTCCAAGTCGAAGTAGCCGAGGGTAGCAGCGCCGAAGGCCCCGATCGCCGTAAAGCTCGCGGCGTCTAGATCCTTGTCCTTCGCGAACTCGGTCAGACCCGAGATCACCTCGTCGCCCGTTTCGAAGACGAGCGCGAAGCTCTTCTGCCCCCCCTCTTCGTGTAGGCTCCTGAACTTCAAACCCGTTCCTCCTTCTCGAGCTTCGAATTCGGACGCCGGCAGCGCGCAAGCCCCACCCCCTCTGGACGGAGCTTGCGCCATGGGGTGTGGGTTACCTTACTGGCCGTGCTGAACGCCGGGTTCGCCGGCACCTACGGCGACGTCAGGGGCCTCTTTGGCATGCTGGGTCATCCCCACCGGTAAAACCGGCTTGCCCCTTACCCCCTCGAACATCAGCGCGCTCGCCGTGTACCAGGCGCACACCGCCGAGATGACGAACGTCCAGCCGGCGAGCGCCGCCCAGCCCGCGCCCGTCGCGCTTCCGACGAACTCCGCCACGCCAGCGAAGGCCGCGCCCAGAGCCAGCGTCCCCAGCACCGCGACTAGCGCCAGGTTCTCCCAAGCGGCTGCGACCGCGCCCATGGCCGTGATCCAGGCCAGTGCCACGAACCACATGCCGAAGGCGGGGAAGGATCCCTTTGGCGCGGTGAGCGTCCCCGTAGCGAACAGGAGCTCCAGAATGCCCCAGCCTACCCAGAAGGAGCCCCACATCCCGTGCATGGCGGTGGCTATAGCGTCGCGAGCCTTGTAGGCCCACATGCCGGCCGCAAACTGCGCCACACCGCCGAAGGCGGCAGCGAACGGCCAGATGTAAGAAGTGCTCTGAGCATCGCCCCACCATCCGGCCGTGTGGGAGGCGAGGATGAGGGTCGCCCCGGCGAAGCCGTAGAGCCCCAAGATGGAGGGGGCTGCTATTGGCTGCAGGTAAACCCGCGCCGGCGCATTTCCGTTTGTCGACTCGGCCATTGAACTTACCTCCTTCCTCGTCTTTCCTCACGAGCATAGCTGGGGAAGGTTAACCTTCGATGACCTCTCGTAAAGCATCGGTAAAGGGAAGTTTAAGGTGCCGTTACGCCATATTTCCAGACGTTTTCGTCCTGTTCCGCTAGCTCCTTCGCCCTCCGGGCGATGGGTTGCTTGATGATGAGGCAGTTGGTCCACTCGTGCGGCCTTTCCCATGGTTTCTTACGAGGACCGGTCTCACGGGGCCCGGACGAAGCGAGGGAACACCGGTAGCTGCGGATCGAGGCCGTACATGCCTGCAGCGGCCCCATGGTGCTCCTCGGAAAGCAGGCCCATCAACACTGAGTAGGGAAGCGTCATCAGAACCACCGCCGCGAATGCGATCGGCAGTACACCGGCGAGGAAGTATGGGTTTAGGGTGAGGTCGGGGATGAACAACGGAGGGAGGAGACCGAGCCCGAAAAGCAAGAGGGCCACCAACATCACCGGGCGGTGGCCGTAGCGGTCGGCGAGCTTACCGCTCAAGGGGGCCGCCACCAGCGCGGCCCCGCCCACCATAGCCAGAGCACCCGCCACCTCGGCGTGTGAGAGGCTGATGCCGATGATCGTTAGAGCACGACGAAAGCCTTCAGGGTGGCGATGGCGGCCTCCCACAGCGAGACCGCCACAAGCCAGTAGCGGATATCCCGGTCCTCTCGCACGAGGGTCCAGCCTGCGGCCAGGGTTCTCCGGTCGGATCCGCCTGCTTCCCGTCCTAGCCGATCGCGCACCTCGGCTAGGAAGACGACGGTGGCGCCCACCAGTGCGACGCCCGCGGCCAGGAAGGGAAGCGGCTCCCACAGGCTGAGTAGGAGGCTCCCGCCCACCAGTGCACCCAAGAGGCCCCGTCCCGTAGCAAAGAAGGCAGACCCCTAGGCGCAAGAGGCTTGGAAAAGGGGGGACTCCTAGAGGCACTTTCTCGTGCAGGGCTGGTCTCGGGGCGGAGAGCGTGGCACTCCGATGAGATGCGCCTGGGGCTGAGGGGACAGACCAGAAGGGTCTTGGCTCCCAAAGGCGTGAAGGTGGTGCAGCGGTTGCACAGTTGAGGTACGAGTGGAGCTACCTCGTCCCGGCCGTTTCGCCGCTTAGTGGGGAGATCAAGTGGGAGTGGATCAAGCGCATGAGGCAGGAGTACATCCGCCCCGTGCTCCAAGGATGGGCTCTGGAGGCGATGGTGTGGGACAAAGCACCCTCCCACAGAGTCAAGAACCTGGCCGAGCTCGGAACCACTCGGGTGTTCCTGCCGTCCTACAGCCCCGAGCTCAACCCCGCAGAAAGGATCTTCGAAGAGGTGCGCCGCCGCCTGGAGGGAAAGGTCTACGAGAGCCTTCCCGACAAGCGAGAGAAAGCGGAGATCTACCTCAAGAAGCTTGCGGCCGACCCTGAGCGGGTCAAGAGCTTGCGTAGGTGGGGAGGGTTAGGAGAGTCACTCGAGTCGCTGCCGTTATGCGCCGGCGACCAGTGATATGCGCCACTATATCTCAGAGTCGGTATTAGGTTAGCAGCGTGCTCCGTATCATGGTAAACAACAGTTGGTGCAGCAACGATCTATTGCTTGTCGGGGGACGGATTCTTTCGGTGATCGCTCTTCTGCGTCCACGCGGGGATAGTTTTCGTCTCAATAGCTGCCGGGACCGTGGGCGCCATCGCCGAGCTTGTGGACGGCCGCCTGAGGTTCTTCCTCCCACTCGTCCCTAATATCACCAACGACCTCCCCCAGTATGTCTTCTATGGTTATGAGGCCCTCGAAGGAGCCCCACTCGTCGACGACCACGACCTAAACTCAAGGAAGTCGTCTATGCCGTGCTTGGCGGACGCGTAGGCACTGTGGAAAGGCAGCGAGCGCCTCGCCTCCATGGAGGAGACGTGTACCAGCGCCCCCCGGCCCTCACGCTTTATGTGAGGCAGTGCGGCCATCGCCCCGTGGACCTGCCCCATGAGGGTGATGCCAATCACGCGCTCGAACTTCTCGGGGGTGGTCTGCTCGAAGTTTGAGCCGCATACTGCTCTCCAGTGCTCCTTATACCTTTCGAGCTTCAGGATACCGCGGTTCCCTGCTGCTCACCTAGGGTTAGGGCCGCGGTGATGTGCGAGAGGTGGGTGAGCCCCTGAGGTAAATTGCCCAACATCTGCTCTTCTCTGGTGTCGTACATCTCCGAGAACAGGCCGAGGTCGTTACCGGTGGCTAAGGCACGGTCGAACACCTCCTGAGCCTCTTCCAGCTGTCCCTGGTGAGCGAGACATTCGGCGAGCCAGAACGAGCAGGCGATGAAAGCTCCTTCCTCTTCGCTGCGGTAGCGCTTGATAAGACCCCTATCGTCGAGTTCTTCTCGGATGGCGTCCGTGGTGCGGACCATGCGCTCGTCGTTGTAGTCCACGAATCCCGCCCTCGGCAACAGC
>JALYGY010000180.1 GCA_030776865.1 Actinomycetota bacterium
GTCTCGCCGCCAACAAGATCCTGGAGGTGAAGGGCGAGAAGCTCTTATCGCACGACTTCACCCCCGGGGGCAAGGTCGAGTATCACCGCAAGGACCTGAGGATAGCACTGGCCGCTGGCAGAGAGTACGGGGCGGCGCTCCCCGTCACGGCGCTCGTGGACAAGATGTTCGGGGCATTAGTAGCTAAGGGAAGGAGCGGCTGGGACCACTCAGCACTACTCACCCTCATCGAGGAAGGGTCTGGATAAGCTGATCAGAGAGCGGACGAGCGGACTCGAACCGCTGACCTAAAACCTCATTACGAGTTTGCTTGAACACGTTCTAGCTCGTACTGGTGCGTCCGGAAATTGCGCTTGTTTAGGCGCTATTCGGCATGCCGGAGCCAATCTTGTGTCCGTTACGTACCAGCTCGTATCAGCCCGGTTGCAGTACGGTTGCAGTACGCTCTTGGGTAGGATCGACCTCGGCATGAGCGGCGGCTGCAATACGGTTGCAGTAGATGCGCCGGGCCAGAAGACAGGCTCGTGACGAGGGCGCTCATGCTTTCGCAGCGCTCAACTGGATCGTCCTACCCGTGCCATCAGGTGCGTAGATCATTCAGAAATCCGTGGCCCCCGCGATCTCGATAACTGCTTATATGGCTGCTGACCACTGCAGGGCGGCCACGGCGTCCTCATCGTAGCGGAGCTCGGCGAGTATCTTGCAGGTGTGCTCCCCGACGAGGGATCGGTGCCTAGAGTCAATTCTGCGCACGGGCAATAGGACCCAATCATCCTCCTTCTACGAAACAGCTGTCTCGCTATCTACTAACGACTCCAGGCTGCGGTTCCACGCTGTGCTGGGCGAAAGCAACAATAGAGGAATGGTATGGTCGACGTCTAGAGCTTTCGCTGGGCAAGCTTGTCCGAGAGGTGGCCGAGATGGCTGGTTACATCACCAAGTGGGTCAAGCGATCGCCCGGTGTTACCAAGGGCTGGGGGTTGAGCGCTTGGCTGACCGTCGGTACAAAGACCCTGGCGCTGCCCTCGTCATGGCTTGGGCTAAACCTCATCGGCACTGTCCTGCCCCGTCTCCCTCGACAGCGACGGACGGCCCGAGAGGTCGGCGTCGCGCCTCCCCGCGTCCTGGCCTCGAGCCTCTTGCAGAGTCTGCCACACCCGCATCGGGGAGGCCGGCATGTCGATGTGGGTGACGCCCTCATGCGAGAGCGCATCTATGACCGCGTTGACGACCGCGGGGGATGCGGCTATGGCCCCCGACTCTCCTATGCCCTTCACGCCCATCGGGTTGGTCGGAGAGGGGGTCACTGTCCGGTCGAGGATCATGTTCGGTACCTCAGGGGCGCCAGGGATCAGGTAGTCCACCATGGTGCCGGTCACTAGGTTGCCGTCCTCATCGTAGACAGCCTCCTCGTAAAGGGCCTGCCCTATCCCCTGTGCTATGCCGCCGTGCAGCTGGCCGTCCACGATGGCCGGGTTGATCACCGGCCCGCAGTCATCCACCGCCACGTACTTGGGGATCGTAACCATTCCGGTCTCCGTGTCCACCTCGACGACGCAGACGTGCGTCCCGTAGGGCCAGGTGAAGTTCGGTGGGTCGAAGACGTGGTCAGCGTTGAGCAATGGCTCCATGCCTTCGGGGAGGTTGTCTGCCAGGTAAGCGGCTGCAGCGACGTCCTGGATCGTTGCGTTACGATCCGGAGAGCCCGCAACTGAGAAATGCCCAGCCTCGAACTGGATATCCCCTTCAGCAGCCTCCAGCATGTGCGCCGCTATCTTCCTGGCCTTATCCATCACCTTCTCGCAGGCCAGGTGCACTGCTACACCGCCCACGGGCAGGCTCCTTGAGCCGTAGGTGTCTCGGCCGTAGGGGGCTATGGCCGTGTCGCCGTGGAGAACCTCCACGTCGTCAACGTCGACGCCGAGAGCGTCGGCAGCTATCTGCGACCAGGACGTAACGTGGCCTTGGCCGTGGGGCGAGGTGCCGGTTATAACCTCTACCTTGCCGCTGGCGAGCATCCGCACGGAGGCCGCTTCCCAGCCTGCGCTCTGCAGGCGGACCGCCGCGGTAACCTTCGAGGGGGAGAGGCCGCCGTTCTCGGTGAAGTTACCGATCCCGATCCCGATCTGCCTGATGTCCCCGGATTCGCGGCGACGCTTCTGCTCGGCGCGCACCACTTCGTACTCGACGAGCTCTAGGGCTTTGCGCATGCAGGCTTCGTAGTTGCCGGAGTCGTACTGGACGCCGGCGGGAGTCATAGTCGGTTCGTCGAAGGGTGGGATCAGGTTCTTCAACCGCAGCTCCGCCGGATCCATGTCGAGCTCGCGGGCGAGGGCGTCCATGATCCGCTCGTGAGCGTAGGCCGCCTCGGAGCGACCGGCGCCGCGGTAGGCGTCTGTCGGGGTGAGGTTGGTGAAGACGCCGGTGCA